>CANFTU010000082.1 GCA_947450005.1 Comamonadaceae bacterium
ATCGCCGACCCGCGCGGCGCGTGGGAGCCCGCGCAGTTTGACGCGCTGATTGCCGCTAACAAACGCGATTTCGATACCCGCTTGGCCAAAGCGCGGGTGCTGATGGTCGACAGCGAGTGGACAGCCGCCATGGATGAGCTGCTGGAAATCATCATGCGCGACAAGGCCTGGGGCGACGGCGCGCCGCGTAAAACCATGGTGGCGATCCTGGAGTTGCTCACCCCGCCCAAACCCAAAAACACCGGTGCCGATGCGGGCAAAGCCGCCGGTGGCATTGAGCTGCTGGGCAAAACCGTGGTGGAACAGGACCCGCAAGCGCAGATGGTGGCCAGCTACCGGCGCAAGCTCAGCATGGCGCTGAACTGAGCGGCTTCCACTCAGGCGGTAAGCCGCTCCCAGGCTTCCTGGTATTTGGCGGCGGTTTTCTGAATGACGGCATCTGGCACCGATGGCGCCGGTGCCGTTTTATTCCATGGCTTGCCGTCGACCTGGGCCGTCTCTAACCAATCCCGCACAAACTGCTTGTCGTAGCTGGGAGGATTACTGCCTTCCTGGTAATGCTCCAGGGGCCAAAAACGCGAGGAATCCGGGGTGAGCACCTCGTCCATCAGCGTGAGCGTTCCATCCGCATCCAGGCCGAATTCGAATTTGGTGTCGGCAATGATGATGCCCTTGCTCAGAGCGAACGCCGCCGCGGCCTCGTACAGCGCAATGCTGATGCTGCGGATACGCGCCGCCAACTCCGGCCCGACCATTTGCTCGGTGCGGGCAAAGGTGATGTTCTCGTCATGTTCGCCCACCGCCGCCTTGGCTGCGGGCGTGTAAATCGGGCACGGCAATTTGGATGCGTTGTGCAGTCCGGCGGGCAATGGCACGCCGCACACCGTGCCACCGGCTTGGTACTCTTTCCAGCCGCTGCCCGCCAGATAGCCGCGCACCACGGCCTCAACCGGCAAGGGCTTGAGCCGTTTAACCAGCATGGAGCGCCCGGTCACCTGGGGCACTTCGGCGGGAGAAACAACGCTCTGCGGCGCATCGCCGGTGAGGTGGATGGGGCACAGGTTCAATCCCTCGGGGCCCAGCTTCTCAAACCAGAACAGCGCCATCCGGGTGAGCAAGGCGCCTTTACCCGGAATCGGCTCGCCCATGATCACATCGAAGGCGCTCAGGCGGTCGCTGGCAACCATCAGGATGCGGTCGGTTCCGACGGCATAGTTGTCGCGGACTTTGCCGCGGGCGAGCAGGGGCAGGGATTGGAGCGCGGAGGTATGGAGGGCGAGGCTCATCGAACGGATTGTGCCAATTCACCGCGGCTGTATTGGGCTGCAATCACGCTCAGGCTGTGGCCCTTGATTTTGGACGCCTGGCCCTCGCAGCCGAACTCGATGTAGCGTTGCTTGCAGAGCGCTTTAGCGGCTTCGCGGGCGGGTTTAAGCCATTCGCGGGCGTCGAATTTGTCGGGGTTTTCGTGGAGGAACTTGCGCGCCGCACCCGTCATGGCCATGCGGATGTCGGTGTCGATATTGATTTTGCGCACGCCGAATTGGATGGCTTTCTGAATTTCAGCCACGGGGACGCCGTACGTCTGCTTCATCTTGCCACCGTACTGGTTGATGGTGGCCAGCAAATCCTGCGGCACGCTGCTGGAGCCGTGCATCACCAAATGGGTGTTGGGCAGGCGGCGGTTGATTTCCTGGATACGGGCGATGGCCAGAATGTCGCCGGTGGGTTCGCGGGTGAATTTGTACGCGCCGTGGCTGGTTCCGATAGCAATGGCCAGGGCGTCCAACTGGGTCTGGCGAACAAAGTCGGCAGCCTGCTCGGGGTCGGTCAAGAGCTGGTCCATGGTCATGGTCGCGTCGGTGCCATGGCCGTCTTCCTTGTCACCTTGCATGGTTTCCAATGAACCCAGACAGCCGAGCTCACCCTCGACCGTCACGCCCACCTTGTGCGCCAGCGCCACCACCTCGCGGGTGACTTGGACGTTGTATTCATAGCTGGCAATGGTTTTGCCGTCGGCCTCCAGGCTGCCGTCCATCATCACCGAGCTGAAACCCAGGTCGATTGCGCCCTGGCAAACCGCCGGGCTTTGGCCGTGGTCCTGGTGCATGACCAGCGGAATGTGGGGATAGGTCTCGATGGCCGCCTGAATCAGGTGCTTGATAAAGGCCTCACCCGCATACTTGCGCGCACCGGCGCTGGCTTGCAGGATTGCGGGTGCGCCGGCCTCGTCTGCCGCCGACATGACCGCCTGCACCTGTTCGAGGTTGTTCACATTGAAAGCGGGGATGCCGTAGCCGTGGGTGGCGGCGTGGTCAAGCAATTCGCGCATGGAAACGAGTGCCATAAGTGCGTCCTTCCGGTGGGCAGTGGCGGGGGGAGAAAAGTAGTAACCGCGTGGTAACCCGGTTGAGCTGGCATTCTATCGGCTGCCGAATAGGGCGGACCCGACCCTCACCATCGTGCTGCCAGCGGCCAGCGCAGCTTCCAGATCCGCGCTCATACCCATGGACAGCGTGTCGATGTCCAGACCGGCAGCGCGCATCCGATCCCACAGGTCTTTCGCGGCCAGATGTACAGCCAGCGCACCGGCGTAGTCCGCCGCCGGCTCGGGGATGGTCATGAGGCCGCGCAAGCGCAAGCGGGGCAGCGCCGCCACTTCGCGCCCGAACGCCAAGGCGTCGGCCGGTGCCACCCCCGCCTTGTTCGCGCCGCCATCGATATTGACCTGGATGCAGATCTGCAGCGGCGCCATGTCGGGCGGGCGCTGCTCGCTCAAGCGCTGCGCGATCTTCAGCCGGTCCACGGTGTGTACCCAATCAAAATGCGTTGCGACCTGCCGGGTTTTGTTGCTCTGGATCGGGCCGATGCAATGCCACACCATGTCCCCGCAGTCCGCGCGCGCGCGGCAGGCGGTGATTTTTTCAACGCCCTCCTGGATGTAGTTCTCACCAAATTGGTGCTGCCCGGCTCGGTGGGCCTCCAACACCGCCGAGAGGGCGAAGGTCTTGGAGACCGCCAGCAGCTGCACGCCGTGCGGGTCGCGCCCGACCGCAGCGCACTGCCGCGCAATGCGCTGGCGCACAAACTCCAATTTTTCTTGCAAACTGGTCATAATGAAGCGTGGGACAGCTTGGCGCCATCGACGGGGAGACAGGGCGGCAAGCCGGGCCTATTCAGGGAGCACACAACAATGGACATCACACAATTTCTCGCATTCGGCGTCAAAAACAAGGCCTCGGACCTGCACCTCTCAGCCGGCCTGCCGCCCATCCTACGCGTGCACGGCGACACCCGCCGCATCAACGTCGACGCGCTGGACCACACTGCCGTGCTGGCCTTGGTGACCGACATCATGACCGATGCGCAGCGCAAGCACTTTGAAGAATTCTTGGAGATCGATTTCGCATTTGAAATAGAGGGATTGGCGCGCTTTCGGGTCAATGCTTTCAACCAGCACCGCGGGGTCGGGGCCGTGCTGCGAACCATTCCCAGCAAAATTTTGACCTTGGAAGAATTGAATGCGCCGCCGATTTTTGCCGACCTGGCCTTGAAAAACAACGGCCTGGTTCTGGTGACGGGGCCCACCGGATCCGGCAAATCCACCACCCTGGCGGCCATGGTGGATTACCTCAACGAGAACCTGCAGGGCCACATCCTGACAGTGGAAGACCCGATCGAATTTGTCCACCACTCCAAAAGCTGTCTGATCAATCAGCGGGAGGTAGGCATCCATACCCGCAGCTTTGCGGACGCGTTACGTTCGGCTTTGCGCGAAGACCCGGACGCAATTCTGGTGGGCGAGATGCGCGACCTGGAGACCATCCGCCTGGCTATCACAGCCGCCGAGACCGGGCACCTCGTTTTCGGCACCCTGCACACGTCCAGCGCAGCCAAAACCATAGACCGCATCATCGATGTGTTCCCGGGCGAGGAGAAAGACATGATCCGCGCCATGCTCTCCGAGTCGCTGCAGGCAGTGATCTCACAAACCTTGTGCAAAAACGCCGACGGAACCGGCCGGGTGGCGGCGCATGAAATCATGCTGGGGACCGCCGCCATACGCAATCTGATCCGCGAAGGCAAGGTCGCGCAGATGTATTCCTCCATACAAACGGGTATCGGCGCCGGCATGCAGACCCTGGACCAAAGTCTGCGGTCTTTGGTCAATTACGGAAAGATCAGCCTCGCAGAGGCGCGCGGCAAGGCCAAGGTGCCGGAAAGCTTCACGGTATGAGCACTTCAACGAAAAACCTCCAAGCGCAAGCCTGGCTGTATGCCCGGCTGGACGATTTAGTCAGCCAAAAAGGCAGCGATTTGTTCCTGATAGCCGATGCGCCGCCGGCCGTGAAAGTCAATGGTCAGCTGGTGCGCTTGTCCAACACGGCCTTGAGCGGTGACAACACGCTGGCCATCGCCATGGCGATCATGACGCCACTGCAAATCAGCCACTTCCAGCAGAGCAAAGAAAGTAATTTCGCCATGGCGCCCCCCGGCAAACGGCGCTTTCGGGTGAACGCGTTCATGCAACTGGGGCAGGTGGGTTTGGTGTTCCGGGCCATTGCAGCCAACCCGCCGAGCCTGGACGGCATGGGCTTGCCGCAGGCTTTGAAAACCATCGCGCTGCACAAACGCGGCTTGGTCGTGCTGGTAGGCGCCACCGGCGCGGGCAAGACGACGACCATGGCGGCCATGGTGGACTGGATCAACCAGAAAACCCGCGGCCACATTGTGACGGTGGAGGATCCTATTGAGTTCTTACACCCCCACAAGCAATGTCTGGTGACGCAGCGGGAAATCGGACTGGATACCGCAGACTGGTCCGTTGCCTTGAAAAATGCCTTGCGCCAAGCACCCGATGTGATCGTGGTGGGCGAATTGCGCGACCGCGAGGCAACCGACCAAGCCTTGCGCTTTTCTGAAACCGGACACCTGGTGTTGGCCACCATGCACGCCAACAACACCAACCATGCGCTGGAGCGGATTGTGAGTTTTTTCCCAGAGAACAGCCGCGCGCGGCTTTACATGAATCTGTCCCTGAATGTGCACGCATTCATTTCGCAACGGCTGGTGCGCAAGGCCGATGGCAGCGGACGCGTGGCGGCGGTCGAGATCATGGTCAATACCCCGCTGATCCGCGGACTGATCCGCAAGGGCGAGATTCCGGCAATCCGCACGGCCATGGGCAGCCACCATACCCACGGCATGCAAACCTTCCAAGACGCGCTTTTTGCCCTGTATGAATCAAAAGTAATCACGCTGGAGGAAGCGCTGCGCAATGCGGACTCCATGAACGATTTGCGCCTGCAGATAAAGCTGCACAGCAAGCGTGCAGGTATAAACGACCCGTCCGCAGGCACCGAACACCTGGTCATTGTGTAACCCTTTCATTTCAATATTTATGCCTTCATCCTCTTCTGTGAACAGCAAAACCTATGCGCCCTGCGCCCCCGCCCGTGTCGCATTTTTAGGATTGGGCGTGATGGGCGGCCCCATGGCGGGGCACCTGGCGCGGGCTGGACACCAGGTCACGGTGTACAACCGCACACCGGCCAAGTCGCAAGCTTGGCTGGACGAATTCGCAGCGACCCCGAGCTCACTCGGCGCGCATGCCCTGGCCGCCACCCCCGGGGAGGCCGCCGCGCGGGCGGATATCGTGTTTTGCTGCGTCGGCAACGACGCCGATTTACGCAGCGTAGTCACGGGCCCGCACGGCGCGTTTGCCGGCATGCGCCCCGGCACCGTGTTGGTCGACCACACCACCGCATCCGCAGACATTGCCCGTGAACTCAGCGCCACCGCTCAGGAGGCAGGCCTGCAGTTCATAGACGCCCCGGTATCGGGTGGCCAAGCGGGCGCTCAAAACGGCGCGCTCACGGTCATGTGCGGCGGGGACGCAGCGGCCTTTGCAAGGATCCAGCCCGTGGCCATGGCGTTTTCCAAGGCCGTGACGCTCTTGGGCGCCAGCGGCAGCGGGCAATTGGCGAAGATGGTCAATCAAATCGCGATAGCCGGCTTGGTTCAAGGCCTGAGCGAAGCGGTTGCCTTCGGCCAGCGCGCCGGACTGGACATGAACCAGGTGCTGGAAGTCATCGGCAAAGGGGCGGCCCAAAGCTGGCAAATGGACAACCGCGGCACGACCATGGTCGCCGACAAGTTTGATTTCGGCTTTGCGGTGAACTGGATGCGCAAAGACCTGGGGCTGGTGCTGGACGAGGCCAAGCGCAATGGTGCGCGCCTGCCGGTCACCGCGCTGGTCGATCAGTTTTATGCCGATGTGCAACAAGCCGGTGGCGGGCGCTGGGATACCTCCAGCCTGATCAAGCGCCTGCGCTAACGGGCGCTGCGCGGCCCTTTACTTGGGTAACGCAGGCGGCGCGGGCAGCATGCCGGAGAGGTCCTCTTCGCTGAGGATATCCACCATCCGCACCAACCGGGTCACCCCGTTCAGGCCGCTGACGACTTCGGTCATCAGAGCGATTTCCCGGGCCGTGGCGCGGCCCTGCACGTACACCACGCCGCGCTCGGTGGTGATCTTGAACGCATTGGCGATCAGGTCTTTGGTGTCCACCAGCGCCACACGGATGCGCGAGGATAAGACGCCGTCGGACACGCGCGCTGTGGCAGAGGTGTTTTCCATGACGGCGAGTTCATTGACAATCTTCTGTACGTTTTCCACATCCTGCACGATTTTTTCAACCTGCGCCTTGCGCTGCTCGTCTGGCACCTCGCCGGTGATCAGCGCTAAACGGTTGTAGCTCGACACATTGACGTGCACTGCGCTCCCCAAGGCCTCGCGGATGCGCAACGCCGCCTTGGCTTCAATACCCCGGTCCTCAATCACCGAACCCGGTGTCCTGCGGTCCGTGGCAACCATGGTTCCCATGGCCGTTCCACCCACCATCAGAGCGGGTACCGCGACACAACCGCCGAGTTGCAGCAGCAAGGCGCCACCGACAAGCGCCAAACTGAACTTCACATACACATTTTTCATTCCGTACTTTCCTGGTCGTCACCCATCAACACCGCATCCACGCCGTCGCAAATGCAATGCAAGGCCAGGATATGCACTTCCTGAATCCGCGCGGTGCGCGGGTGGGGAACACAAATATGGACATCGGTTTCCCGCAAGATGTGGCCCATCTTGCCGCCGTCCCGCCCGGTCATGCCAATGACCACCATATCGCGGGCATGGGCTGCCTCCACGGCCGCCAGGATGTTGGAAGAATTCCCGCTGGTGGTGATGGCCAACAGCACATCACCCGGTTGGCCCAAGGCTCGAACCTGGCGCGAAAAAACCGCGTCAAACGCGTAGTCATTACCCACAGCGGTCAGGATGGATGTGTCGGTGGTCAAGGCAATCGCTGCCAGCTCCGGGCGTTCACGCTCAAAACGCCCCACAAATTCCGCGCTGAAATGCTGCGCATCGGCCGCCGAACCGCCGTTGCCGCAAGCCAAAACCTTGCCGCCGCTGGTCAGGCTGGCCACGATGGCGCTGATAGCCTGGGCAATGGGTTTACTGAGAACCGGCGCGGCCTGGTATTTGAGGTCTGCGCTGTCGATGAAGTGTTGTTCGATACGGGATTCAAGCATTTCTCGATGATACCGCCGCCCTTTGACGTCAGCGTGCGGCGTCAAACGCCGCCTGCAGCCAGTTCACACCGGTGGGTGTCACTTCCACCACGTCGAAGCGACAGGGCGGCGACACGCGCAATCGGGCCAGGTAATGCTGCGCAGCAAACACAATGCGGCGCTGCTTGGTCCATCCCACACTGGCGGCCGCCCCGCCATAGCTGATAGAACGCCGGCGCCGCACCTCCACAAAAACCAGAGTCGTATCCGGTGCGAGCATGATCAGGTCAATCTCGCCGCCTCCGCGCCCAGGGGTTCGATAATTACGCACCAGCAAGCGCAGACCCTGGTCTTGCAAAAAGGCCAAAGCCGCATCTTCACCCGCATCCCCGGCCTGTTTGGTCGTCGGTGCGGACCCTGATCGTTCGAAGGAATTCATGAATGGGCGCTTTATCAAACAAAGACTACGGCCCGGCCCTGCACGCCGCGCAGTCTGCCGCCGGTGCCCAGCATTATCCGCAAGGCAGCTTGTATGTGGTGGCCACACCCATCGGCAATTTGGCCGATATCACGCTGCGGGCGCTGCACCTGTTGGAGCTGGCCGACACGGTGGCCTGTGAGGACACGCGCCACACACAAACCCTGCTGCGCACCTACGGCATCGACAAGCCCGCCACGCAATTGCTGGCCGTGCACCAGCACAATGAAATGCAGGCCGCGCAGAAAGTGGCAGCACGCCTGCGCCAAGGTCAGCGCGTAGCCTACGTCAGCGACGCGGGCACACCCGGCATCAGCGACCCCGGAGCGCGCTTGGTGGCCCAGCTGCGCACGCAGGGCTTGCGGGTGGTTCCGTTGCCGGGCGCCAGCAGCGTTGCAGCGCTGCTGAGCGCTGCCGGGATCGATGACACCGCAGCGCCCGGTTTTGTGTTCGCTGGCTTTTTACCCACCAAGACCGCGGAGCGTGCGACAGCGCTGTCGGGCTTACAAAACCAAGCGCGCGCCGTGGTGTTGCTGGAGGCACCCCACCGCATGGTGGCCTTGGCGCAAGCGCTGGCGGCTTGGGGGGTGCGCCCCGTCACCGTGGGCCGTGAATTGACCAAGCAGTTTGAAGATATCCACACCTTGCCAGCCGACGAACTGGGCAGCTGGCTGGCGGCTGACAGCAACCGCCTGCGCGGCGAGTTCACCCTGGTGCTGCACCCCGC
>CANFTU010000083.1 GCA_947450005.1 Comamonadaceae bacterium
AACTTTCTAATCTGAAACAGTGCGTTGCCCCGGTTGTAATGGGCCGCAGCGTAGTCCGGCTTGGCCGCAATCGCCCGGTCATAGCAATCAATCGCTTCTTTGTAGCGTCCCGCACCAGCGTAAAGAATGCCCTGGTTGTTGTATGTTTCAGGAACACCCGGTCGGATTGACAGCGATTTTTCGTAACTCGCCAAAGCCAATTCAAATTGGCCCAGTTCGCGTAAGACCAAACCGTGGTTGGAGTAATAGCCAGCCATGCCTGGTTGGATCGCAATGGCCTTTTGGATCAAATCCGATGCCAGTGGGTAGTTCCTCTCCTGGTAGGCCACCATGCCAAGGAGGTGCCAGGCATCGGCATGTGCGCTGTCTTCTTCCAGCAGGCGGGTGTAAATCGCTTTCGCTTGCGCCAGTTGGCCCTGCTGATGGAGCGCAACGGCTTGGGCTAATCGGATTTTTGGAGTCACCAGACGATTTTCCCGTATTTGCGTGGCCTGTTTGCCGCCGGGAAGGACGCACTCCATCGGATACCATGCCCCGGCATACCGTTGGCCCCCCGATGTCGATCTACCTCCCCACGCAGTTCCAGTCCACCGACCCGATGATGGCGCAAACCATCATGCGCTCGCATCCTTTTGCCAGCCTGATCTCGGTTGACGATGACGCGTGCCCGTTCGTGACGCACCTGCCGCTGCATTGGGAACCAGGGGAGGGCGAAGGTGCGCACGGCGTTTTGCTCGGACACTGCGCAATGGGTAACCCCCATTGGAAGTTCCTGCGCGACCGGCCGCAAGCGGTAGTCACCTTCATGGGACCGCACGCCTACATGTCGCCCAAGGTGTACCCCGATTTGGCCCGGGTTCCCACCTGGAACTACATCGCGGTGCATTGCAAAGTGCAGGCCCGTGTACTGGATGGCGAGCCCGCCAAAGATGCCTTGCTCAAACAATTGATAGCCGACCACGAACCCGCCTACGCTGCCCAATGGCGTGGCTTGAGCCACGACTACACCGAGAGAATGCTGCGCGGAATCGTTGCATTTTCTTTAGAAATCAATGAAGTAATCTGCAAACTTAAAGTCAATCAGCACCGGCCGGAGGCCCATGCGCGCATGCTGGAGATGTATGACGCTGGTGGCCCCGGCGAGCAGGGCCTGGCCCATTGGATGCGCAAGCTGGGGCTGGGGGTCGCCTCAGCGTGACCGATATCGGCTACGCCGATTCGCACTGGATGCGCCTGGCGCTGCACCAGGCGGACCTGGCCGCGCAGGAGGGGGAGGTTCCGGTAGGGGCTGTGGTCGTCAAAGACGGGCAATTGATTGCCAGCGGCCGCAACGCGCCCATCGCCACCCACGACCCCTGCGCACACGCGGAAATTCTGGCGCTGCGCGCCGCCGCCGCCGCCCTGGGCAATTACCGGCTCGATGGATGTGAACTGTTTGTCACGCTGGAGCCGTGCGCGATGTGCAGCGGCGCCATCCTGCACGCGCGGGTGAAGCGGGTCGTTTTTGGCGCGACAGACCCGCGCACCGGCGCGGCGGGTTCGGTGGTCGATCTGTTTGCCCAACCCCAGCTCAACCACCAAACCCTGGTGCAAGGCGGCGTGCTCGCGGCGGAGGCGGCGCTGCAACTACAAGGCTTCTTCAAGCCCCGGCGGATCAACCCGAAGCCTGTCCGGGAAGACGCGTTGCGCACGCCAGATGCCCGCTTTGAGGGCCTGCCCGCCTATCCGTGGCACGGGTTTTACACCGGTGCATTGCCCGCATTGGATGGTCTGCGGATGCATTTCCTGGATATCCCGCCAGCCCCTGGCGTACGCCCTTCAGGCTTCAACTATCTGTGTCTGCACGGCGAAGCCGAATGGAGTTACGCCTTCCGTGAACATATTCCCGTGTGGACCGGGGCAGGGCACCGGGTCATAGCGCCCGACCTGATTGGCTTTGGCAAAAGCGACAAACCAAAGAAAGATTCCTTCCATACGCTGGATTTCCACCAGCGCGTGCTGCTGGAGTTCGTGGCACAACTCGGCGTCGACAAGTTGATATTGGTGGTCCCTGACGAGGGCGCGATTCCGGGGTTAACGCTTGGGCTTGAGGTAATCCAGATACGGGTGGCGCAAAGGGAACCCGCGCGTGCCTATGATGCGCCGTTCCCGGACCGCGGTCACCGCGCAGGGCCCCGGGCCTTGGCCAAGTTGCGGGTGTCCAACGGGTCGAAAAACGCATAAACAACGCGAAGTTTATTGGATAACTATGCACGATATATATGTTTATTCCCCATCCAGCGCAGTCCGTGACAAGGCGGCCTTCCGGCGCGGCGTCAAGCAGCTGAAGGGCTTGGGGTACGCGGTAACGGTCGACGAATCAGCCCTGAGCAGCCACATGCGTTTCGCCGGCGATGACGCCACACGGCTTGCCGCCATCAACCGAGCAGCCGCAAGCCACGCCACTGTGGCCTTGATTGCGCGCGGCGGCTACGGTCTGACACGACTTTTGGCCGATCTGCCCTATGACGCCATTGCCAAGTCCGCCGCACACGGCACCCGCTGGGTGGGTTTGAGTGACTTCACGGCATTCCAGGCAGCGGTCTACGCCAAAACCGGAACGGTCACCTGGCAGGGACCAGACGTGGTGGCAGACTTTGGCAACCCCAGTGGGCCGGATGACATCATGCAGGCCTGCTTTGACGATTTGCTGCTGGGCCAAGGTGAGGGCACCGGCTGGCGCCTGCCGCCCTCTGAGGCGCGTCAGGACGGATGGGACACATCGGGGCGTTTGTGGGGCGGCAATTTGTCCATCCTGTGCGGCCTGCTGGGCACGCCGTATTTCCCTTCCATCCAAGGCGGCATCTTGTTTCTGGAAGACGTGGGCGAGCACCCGTACCGGATTGAACGCATGCTGACGCAGCTACTGCATGCCGGCGTCTTAGGCCGTCAAAAGGCGGTTCTGCTGGGCCAGTTCACCAACTACAAGCTGGTGAGTGGGTACGACAGAGGCTTCAAGTTTTCCACTGTCGTCGACTGGTTGCGCAGTCAGATTACCGCACCGGTTTTCACCGGCCTGCCTTTCGGCCACGTGGCCACCAAGGTGCTGCTGCCGTTTGGTGCGCGCGTCGATCTTTCGGTCCAGGGCCGTGACGCGATGGTGCTGTGGGGCCCACTGGATGGACACCGGCATTGAGAAGCGGGCGTGGGTTGGCCGTTGCGATTACCGCCCCCGCAGTTTTATATTCACATAATATACATCGTATGAAATAACCTAGGCCTCCAGCGTGGGCTTCACTTGGCACCGCTTTGACTTAACACAGAGCCCCGCCTTAACCACACCGGTACACTTTGCCGAATAAGTAATAAACGGCTGCCACAGCCAAGAGACTCGTTATGCATCACAACATAAACCGCTGGATCGTCTTTTTTCTTAGCGTGCTGCTCGCGCCGGCTATCGCGCTGGCCGAACGTCAGCACGCCATGCAGATCTGGCCGACCATCCCGTTTGTGCGCGGCAAAGACCTCTGCCAGTACCAAGAGGCTTACAGCAAAAGCAAAAACTCCCAGTCGCAGACCTTGTTGAGTAACGTGATCGCTTTGATGCGCGAAGGCGCCCAGGACGTCTACGCCATCGGCATCGTCCAAGCCATCGACGAAATGGAAAACCTCAACCGCGCGCGGGCTGCCTCGGGTCTGGGCATGGACGTGCTGTTGGAAGGCAGCTTCAAGGCTGCACTGGATGGCTACTACCGTGATGTCCAGCCAGGCCACCGCCACTTGAGTTTCTTCAACCCGTTGCAGCTCACCCAGCTGGTGCGCACCGTGCGCGACCAAAAACGCCAGGGGTATCTGGACGAGAAACTGGTCAAAGAACTGCAGGGCATCTTCTGGGGAACCTATTCCTTCGGCCCCGGCTGCACCGGCAACGTGCTGGTGACCCTGCACCTGGAAGACAAAGATGGCGAAACCTACAGCTTCCAAGGCCAAGGGCTGCCCCAATCCGTGATGCACGCCCTGGCCGGCCAGATTTTTGAGTATTTCCAGCGCACCAAATTCCCATCCAAACTGGCCATGGGCAAAAACAGCCTGGAGGTTTTGGGCGCACCGGGCGCCGCGTTCGCCCACACCCCTGACACCCCATCCGCCGAACGCGTATGCAAGCAAATGAGTGGTCGCCTGCCAACCGTCGAAGAACTGGAATACGTTAACGCGCTGGGTGATTGGAATGGTGGAATCACGCTGCGCAATGACATTTGGGCGCTGCAAAACAACCTGGTCTATGCCCCGGACCTGCCCAACCCCTCGCCCGTTCGCAAGACGGACGAAATACGCGGGCAACAAATCCATTTTTATTGCGTGCGCTGAAAGCGCATGCGAAAAATCCACGTCATCGACTCCCACACCGGCGGGGAACCTACCCGCCTGGTGCTCGACGGCTTCCCTGATCTGGGCAGCGGCAGCATGGCGCAGCGGCTGGAAATTTTGCGTACCCGGCACGACGCCTGGCGCGCCGCCACCGTCTTAGAGCCACGTGGCAGCGATGTGGTGGTCGGCGCCCTGCTGTGCCAACCGGTGGACCCGGCCAGCGCAGCCGGGGTGATTTTTTTCAACAACACCGGCTACCTGGGCATGTGTGGCCACGGCACCATGGGTGTTGTCGCCTCGCTGGCCTACCTGGGGCGCATCGGCGCGGGCACCCATGCTATTGAAACTCCGGTCGGCACCGTGCACGCCACGCTGCATGCGGACGGCTCGGTGAGCGTGCGCAATGTCCCGGCGCGGCGGCATCTGCGCCAGGTCGCAGTCACCGTGCCCGGCTTTGGTGTGGCGCATGGCGACGTGGCCTGGGGCGGCAACTGGTTTTTCCTGTGCAGCGACCACGGTCTGCGCGTGGCCAGCGACAACCTGGCCGCCCTCACCCGCTACACCGTGGCGATGCGCAAAGCGCTCGCGGCCCAAGGCATCACCGGAGACAACGGCGCGGAGATTGACCACATCGAACTCTTCGGCCCGGACGATCAGGGCGCTGACAGCCGCAACTTCGTGCTCTGCCCCGGCGACGCCTACGACCGCTCGCCCTGCGGCACCGGCAGCTGCGCCAAGATCGCCTGCCTCGCGGCGGATGGCCTGCTCGCTCCTGGCGAAGTCTGGCACCAAGCCAGCGCCATCGGCAGCCGCTTCGCAGTCAGCTATGAAGTAGTTGACGGACAGATCATCCCCACCGTGCGCGGGCGCGCCTATATCAGCGCTGAATCGCGGCTGGTGCTGGATCCGGAAGATCCGTTTTGTTGGGGAATACGCCCCTGAGCAGCCTCCGAGACAGACAACCTTAGAAGTTCAGCGTCCGCTTATCCACCGCCAGAGCCGCCTCTTTGGTCGCCTCCGACAACGAAGGATGCGCGTGGCAAATACGCGCAATGTCTTCCGCGCTGGCACGGAACTCCATCGCGACAACGGCTTCGGCAATCAACTCGCTGGCCTGGGGGCCGACGATGTGCACGCCCAAAATCTCGTCGGTCGTGGAGTCCGCCAGGAACTTGACCATGCCGGTGGTGTCGCCCAAAGCGCGCGCCCGGCCATTGGCCAGGAAGGGGAAGGTGCCGGCTTTGTAGGCCACGCCATCGGCTTTGAGTTGCTCTTCGGTGCGACCGACCCACGAGATTTCGGGGCTGGTGTAGATGACCCAGGGGATGGTGTTGAAGTTGACGTGCCCGTGCTGCCCGGCGATGCGCTCGGCCACGGCCACGCCCTCTTCTTCCGCCTTGTGCGCCAACATTGGACCGCGCACCACGTCGCCCACGGCCCAGATGCCGGGGACGTTGGTTTTGCAATCCGCATCGACCACGACCGCGCCACGCTCGTCCAGCGCCAGGCCGACGGCCTCGGCATTCAATCCGGCGGTGTGGGGCACGCGGCCAATCGAGACGATGAGTTTGTCGGCATCCAAAGTCTGCGCCTCGCCCTTGGCGTTGGTGTAGGCCACCGACACGCCTTTTTTGGCGACTTTGATCTCGCCGACTTTGACGCCCAGCTCGATCTTCAGGCCCTGTTTATCAAAAGCCTTCTTGGCTTCTTTGGCGATCTGCTGGTCGACCGCGCCCAGGAAGGTCGGCAGGCCTTCGAGGATGGTGACTTCTGCGCCCAGGCGGCGCCAGACGGAGCCCATCTCCAGGCCGATCACGCCCGAGCCGATGAGCGCCAGCTTCTTGGGCACCGCGCCCACGCGCAGCGCGCCATCGTTGGATAGCACGTTCACTTCGTCAAACGGCGTGCCGGGCAGCGCGCGGGCGCTGGAGCCGGTGGCGATGATGATCTGCGGGGCGCTCAGCGCCGCCTCGGTGCTGCCGCTGACCGTGACCTGGTGCACGCCGTCCACGGGCGCAGCCAGGCTGCCTAGACCGTGGAAAAAGCTGATCTTGTTTTTCTTGAACAAGTACAAGATGCCGTCGTTGTTCTGCTGCACGACGCTGTCTTTGCGCGCCAGCATCTGCGCCACATCCATCTTCACGCCGGTGGCAGTAATGCCGTGTTCCGCAAAGTGGTTGCGGGCCTGGTCGTAGTGTTCGCTGGATTGCAGCAACGCCTTGGACGGGATGCAGCCCACGTTGGTGCAGGTGCCGCCGGGGGCCGGGCCGCCGCTGGCGTTTTTCCAGGCGTCCACGCAGGCGACCTTGAAGCCGAGTTGCGCCGCCCGGATGGCCGCGATATAGCCGCCTGGGCCGGCGCCGATGACGATGACGTCGAATGCTTGGGTCATGGGCTTATCCATCAAATGTCAAACAACAAGCGCGAGGGGTCTTCCAGCGCTTCTTTCATGGCAACCAGGCCCAAGACGGCTTCGCGGCCGTCGATGATGCGGTGGTCGTAGCTCATGGCGAAATAGTTCATAGGACGCACCACGACCTGACCGTTCTCCACCACGGCGCGGTCTTTGGTGGCATGCACGCCCAGGATGGCGCTTTGCGGCGGGTTGATGATGGGGGTGGACATCATGGAGCCGAAGGTGCCGCCGTTGCTGATGGAGAACGTGCCGCCGGTCATCTCTTCAATACCCAATTTGCCTTGGGCGGCTTTCTGGCCGTATTCGGCGATCTTCTTCTCGATCTCGGCAAAGCTCATCTGGTCGGCGTTGCGCAAGATCGGCACCACCAGCCCGCGCGGCGAACCGACGGCAATACCAATGTCAAAGTAGCCGTGGTAGACGATGTCATTGCCGTCCACCGAGGCGTTGAGGACCGGGAATTTTTTGAGCGCATGCACAGCGGCTTTGACGAAGAAGCTCATGAAACCGAGCTTGACGCCATGCTCTTTTTCAAAGCGTTCCTGGAAGCGCTTGCGCATCTCCATCACCGGGGCCATGTTGACCTCGTTGAAGGTGGTCAGGATGGCGTTGGTGGCTTGCGACTGCAGCAACCGCTCGGCCACGCGGGCGCGCAGGCGGGTCATGGGTACGCGCTGCTCGGGACGCTGGCCCAGGTCAGGCGCAGCGGCTGCGCTGACCTGCGGCAAGGTGCTGGTGGGTACGCCGGTGGGAATGGATGCGGCTTGCACCGGGGCTAGCGCTGCGGGCGCAGCCAGCACATCGCCCTTGGTAACGCGGCCGTCTTTGCCGGTACCGGTGACAGAGCCCGGCGCCATGCCCTTGTCGGCCATGAGCTTGGCAGCAGCGGGCATGGCCACACCGGCCATAGCGCCTGCTAGGGCGGCGGGCGCGGCAGCGGCGGGGGTGGCTGCTGCCGGGGCAGCAACGGCGACCGCTCCAGGTGCTGCGGCAATGCCGACTCCGGTCGTGTCGATACGGGCGATCAGCTGTTCCGCCACCACGGTTCCGCCGTCGGCGACCAGTATCTCGGCGAGCATGCCGGCCGAAGGCGCCGGAACTTCCAGCACGACTTTGTCGGTTTCGATCTCGATCAGGATTTCATCGGCGGCGACCATGTCACCAGCCTTCTTTTTCCATTGCAGCATGGTGGCCTGCGCCACCGATTCCGAGAGATGGGGGACTTTGACTTCTACGATAGCCATGGTGATTCTTTCGGTATGTCAGGGTATGTCGAAATAAGGGGAGTTGCGGGGCGTGGGCTGCCTATTTGGTCAGCACAAAGCCTTTGAGCTTGGCAAACGCGGCATCAACCAGCGCCTTTTGCTGCTCCTGGTGCAGATGCGAATAGCCCACGGCGGGGGACGCCGACGCTGCGCGCCCTGCGTAGCCCAGCTTTTGACCCGGGAGCATGTTTTCGTGGATGTAGTGCTGGACAAAAAACCAGGCGCCCTGGTTTTGCGGCTCGTCTTGTGTCCACACCAAATCGGTCGCGTTCGGGTACTTTTTCAGCTCGGCGGCAAAAGCCTTGTGCGGGAACGGGTAAAGCTGCTCGGCCCGCAGGATCGCCACATCGTCGGCACCGATTTCCTCGCGCTTTTTGACCAGGTCGTAATAAACCTTGCCCGAGCACACCAGCACGCGCTTGACCTTGTCGGCCTTGAGCGCCTTGTTCTCCGGTATCACGGTCTGGAAGCTGCCCTTGGTGAACTCCGACACGGGCGAAGTCGCGTCTTTGTTGCGCAACAGCGACTTGGGCGTGAAGATGATCAGCGGTTTGCGCAGGTCACGCACCATCTGGCGGCGCAACACATGGAAGATCTGGCTGGCCGTGGTGGGCTGCACGATCTGCATATTGGTATCCGCCGCGAGCTGCATAAAGCGCTCCAGGCGCGCCGAGCTGTGCTCAGGGCCCT
>CANFTU010000084.1 GCA_947450005.1 Comamonadaceae bacterium
CGGCGAGCCGTCCATCGTCCCGTCGCAAGACGTGGTGCTGGGCTTGTACTACACCACCCGCGAACGCATCAACGGCAAGGGCGAGGGCTTGATCTTCTCCGACACCGGCGAAGTGCGCCGCGCCTTTGACGGTGGCGAGCTCGATCTGAACGCCCGCATCAGCGTGCGCTTGACCGAGTACACCAAGAACAAGGAAACCGGCGAATTCGAAGCCAGCACCAAGCTGTGGGACACCACGGCCGGACGCGCTTTGTTGTCGGAAATCCTGCCCAAAGGTTTGCCGTTTGCCAACATCAACAAGGCCCTGAAGAAAAAGGAAATTTCCAAGCTCATCAACGTCTCTTTCCGCAAGTGCGGATTGAAAGAGACCGTGGTGTTTGCTGACAAGCTGCTGCAAGCCGGTTTCCGGCTGGCAACCCGCGCCGGTATCTCGATTTGCATCGACGACATGCTGGTGCCGCAAGAGAAGCACGAGATCATCAGCCGCGCCCAAAAAGAAGTCAAAGAGATCGAGCAGCAATATGTCTCCGGTCTGGTGACATCCGGTGAGCGCTACAACAAAGTGGTCGACATCTGGGGCAAGTCGGGTGACGAAGTGTCCAAGGTGATGATGGCCAAGCTCTCCAAAGAGATGGTCACCGACCGCCACGGCAATCAGGTGCAGCAAGAGTCGTTCAACTCCATCTACATGATGGCCGACTCCGGCGCACGCGGTTCCGCCGCCCAGATCCGCCAGGTGGCGGGTATGCGCGGTTTGATGGCCAAGCCCGACGGCTCCATCATCGAAACGCCCATCACCGCGAACTTCCGCGAAGGTCTGAATGTGTTGGAGTACTTCATCTCCACCCACGGCGCGCGTAAGGGTCTGGCCGATACGGCGCTCAAAACCGCGAACTCGGGTTATCTGACCCGCCGTTTGGTGGATGTGACGCAAGACCTGGTGGTGACCGAGCTCGATTGCGGCACGCAAGCCGGTTACGTCATGCGCGCCATCGTCGAGGGCGGTGAGGTCATCGAATCGCTGCGCGACCGCGTGCTGGGTCGTTGTACCGCCGAAGAAGTTCTGCACCCCGAAAGCCGCGCCGTGCTGGCGCAGCCCGGTACCTTGCTGGATGAAGATCTGATTGAGGAATTCGAAGTCGCTGGCGTGGACGAAGTCAAAGTCCGCACCGCGCTGACCTGCGAGACCCGTTTTGGAATTTGTGCGCATTGCTACGGCCGCGACCTGGGTCGCGGCGGCCTGATCAATGGTGGCGAAGCGGTTGGTGTGATCGCGGCCCAGTCGATTGGCGAGCCGGGCACGCAGCTGACCATGCGTACCTTCCACATCGGTGGTGCGGCATCCCGTGCAGCCATCGCGTCCAGCGTCGAGGCCAAGTCCAACGGCCGCATCGGCTTCAACGCCACCATGCGTTATGTGACCAATTCCAAGAACGAGTTGGTGGTGATTGCCCGTTCCGGTGAAATCATCATCCACGACGAACACGGCCGCGAACGCGAGCGCCACAAAGTGCCATACGGCGCTGTGCTCAGCGTCAAGCCCGATCAGGTGGTCAAGGCCGGCGTGATTCTGGCCAATTGGGATCCTTTGACCCGACCCATCATCACCGAGTTTGCCGGCCGTGCCCGCTTCGAGAACGTCGAAGAAGGGTTGACGGTTGCCAAGCAAGTGGACGATGTGACCGGCCTGTCCACGTTGGTGGTTATCGATCCGAAGCGCCGTGGTGCGGCCAAGATTGTGCGTCCGCAGGTCAAGCTGATCGACGCATCGGGCACCGAGGTCAAGATCCCGGGAACCGACCATGCCGTGACGATCGGCTTCCCGATCGGTGCGCTGGTGCAGGTGCGTGATGGCCAGGATGTGGGCCCCGGCGAAGTGCTGGCCCGTATCCCGATCGAAGGCCAGAAAACCCGCGACATCACCGGCGGTCTGCCGCGTGTGGCCGAGTTGTTTGAAGCCCGCTCGCCCAAGGACAAAGGCCTCCTGGCTGAAGCCACTGGAACCATTTCCTTCGGCAAGGAAACCAAAGGCAAGATCCGCCTGCAAATCACCGATCCGGACGGCAAAGTCTGGGAAGAGCTCGTACCCAAAGAGAAGAACATCCTGGTGCACGAAGGCCAGGTGGTCAACAAGGGCGAGTCTGTAGTGGACGGCCCGGCCGACCCGCAGGACATCCTGCGCCTGCTGGGACCGGAGGAGCTGGCGCGTTACATCGTCGACGAGGTGCAAGATGTATACCGCCTGCAAGGCGTGAAGATCAACGACAAGCACATCGAGGTGATCGTGCGCCAGATGCTGCGCCGTGTGGTGGTCGACAACGTGGGCGATTCCAACTACATCAGCGGTGAGCAGGTGGAGCGTTCAGAGATGCTCAATACCAACGACGCCCTGCGCGCCGAAGGCAAGGTGCCCGCCACGTTCACCAACCTGCTGCTGGGTATCACCAAAGCGTCTTTGTCCACCGACAGCTTCATCAGTGCTGCGTCTTTCCAGGAAACCACGCGCGTGCTGACCGAAGCCGCCATCATGGGCAAGCGCGACGAGCTGCGTGGTCTGAAGGAAAACGTGATCGTCGGTCGTCTGATCCCAGCCGGTACCGGCCAGGCCTACCACGAAGCCCGCAAGGTGCGCGAGGCCATGGACGAGTCGGAGCGCCGTGCGATTGCCGAGGCGGACGAGGCCGAACTGGCCGCAGCGACCGCATCGGTCGACGACGGTCAGGAAGTGGCTTCAGAATAAGCACAACTTGAGCGGTTACGCTATGAAAACCCCAGGTTCGGCGATGCAGAACTTGGGGTTTTTTCATACAGCCGCTGCAGCATGACGGAGCTTGCACGCCATGGGTGATTTATTTTGGCCCGCCTTGTTCGGGGTTTTTTTCGTCTGCTGGTGCTTAGGCGCCTACAACCGCTTGCGCCGCCTGCGGCGGCAGGCTCTGGGCTCGGTGCAAAAGCTGTTTGCGCAATTGGCCGAATTCAAGCCCTTGTTTGACAGGCGCGTTCAAAGCCAGAAAGAGCCTGCGGAGCTTGAACGCCGCCAAGGGCTAGCGCCATCCGCGGATGCCGGGTGGGCGGCACTCGTTGCCGCAGCCGGGGAGCTGGATGCCGCCTTGCAGTCGGCCTCCTACACCACCTTGGACAGCACGGATATCCGCAAGGCGTCCCAAGCCTTCGAGGCTTTGCAGCGCAGTTGGAGCGCTGCGAGCGAGGCGCCCCCGGACCTGGCCGGAGAAGCCTTGCCCCCCGAATTGCTGACGCAGTGGGGCGTGTTGAGCCACCGCCTGCTGGCTGCACGGGCGGCAGCGAATCAGGACTTGGCTGCCTACAACCAGGCAATTGCCCAAGCTCCGGTGCGGTGGCTGGCGCCGCTCCTTCCGTTTGCATCCGTTGCCTATTTCTGAGCTGGCCCCGCCCGGAGCCGCCGGCCAGCCGGCGCTGTGGCGTCAGCTGCAAGCGGCCGCCTCCGTGCTGCGGGCGCAGCGCGCCGGACAGTCCGGCAGCGTGGCGCTGGACGCCGTAGACCCGGTCCTTCGTCCGGGCGTGCAGGCCCTGGCCTTTGCCGTGTGGCGCAACCTGGGGCGGGCGATGGCGTTGCGCGCTGCGCTGGCGGCGAAGCCCCCGCCCGCCGCGGTTGATGCCCTGCTGTGTGTGACGCTGGCCTTGTGCTGGGACTCGGCCAACGCACCATACGATGAGTTCACCCTGGTCAATCAGGCGGTTGAGGCGGCCAAGCGCGACCCCCGCACAGCCGGGCAATCGGCTTTTGTGAACGCCTGTCTGCGCCGCTTTTTGCGTGAGCGGGCTCAGTTGGTGGCCCAGACGGATGCGCTGCCGCAGGCGCAATGGAATCACCCCCTGTGGTGGATTCAGCGCCTGCAAGCCGAGCAGCCCCAGCGCTGGCAATCCATTTTGCAGGCCTCCAACACCCAGGCGCCGCTCACGCTGCGGGTGAATCTGCGCCAGACCACTTTGGCGGCTTTTACGCAGGCGCTTGCCGAAGCCGGCGTAGCCGCGCGCACGGCTGCGCCTGCAACCGTGTACTTGGAGCGCGCGGTGGCCGTGACGCGCCTGCCGGGTTATGCACAGGGATGGTTTTCGGTACAGGACGCAGCAGCCCAGCGCGCAGCGCCCTTGTTGCTCGAGGGCATGGCCCTGAGCCCGCAGGCGCGGGTGTTGGACGCCTGCGCTGCCCCGGGCGGCAAGACCGGGCACTTGCTGGAGATCACATCCGCGCAGGTCATCGCGTTGGAGTACGAGCCCGCGCGCGTGCCGCGTATCCATGCGAATCTGCAACGTCTGGGCCTTACGGCGCACGTGCTGACGGGCGATGCGGGCGATCCCGCTGCCTGGTGGGACGGGCAACCTTTTGACGCGGTGCTGCTGGACGCGCCGTGCACCGCATCGGGCATCGTGCGCCGCCACCCCGATGTGCGCTGGCTGCGGCGCGAAGCCGATATCGCCCAGCTCGCGCAGAGTCAGAAACGCCTGATGGATGCCCTGTGGCCGCTGCTGCGCCAGGGCGGGCGCATGCTGTATTGCACCTGTTCCGTCTTCGCCCAGGAGGGGCCGCAGCAACTCCAGGCGTTTCTTACGCGCCACAGCGACGCCCGGGCTTTGCCCGCGGACGGCAGTATGTGGCCCCAATCGGGAGGGGCCGGCCCCATAGTCTTGGACAATGCGGCCTATGACCATGATGGTTTTTTCTATGGCTTGCTGGAAAAGCACGCCGCTTGACGCAGGCGTGCGCCGCGTGCGCATGTGGCTTGCGCGCTTGCTGGCGGCTGTGGTGTGCCTGCTTCTTTCAGCCGTCCCTGCCACAAGCTACGCCGATGCCGTGGTGGAGGCGGCGCAGTTCCGGGTGGACCGCGCGGGCGAGGATGTCACGCTCAGCGCGCAATTGCGATTCGACCTGCCCGCAGCAGTCGAAGACGCTTTGTTGAAAGGCATTCCGGTTTATTTCGCCGTGGAAGCGGATGTGTTGCGGGAGCGCTGGTACTGGACAGATAAAAAAATAGCCACCGCCGCACGCAATATGCGGCTCGCCTACCAGCCCCTGACGGGCCAGTGGCGGCTGAACGTGGCCACGGGCGCCACGCCGGCCGGGGAGCTGGTTGCCGCTAATGCGCCGAGTCAAACGTTCCTCAGTCTGGGCGAGGCCATGGCCACGGTCAAGCAGTTCGCGCGCTGGCGCATCGCCAGTCTGAGCGACAGCGACCCTGCGTCCAGGTACCGGGTGGAGTTCCGGTTCTGGTTGGATACCAATCAGCTTCCCCGACCCTTTCAGATGGGCGTGATAGCCCAAAGCGAGTGGACCATCAGCGCCAACCTGCGTGCGCCGCTGCCTGTGGAGAAAACCGGTGAGCGTTAAGTTGCCCGACACCACCCTGCGCCGCAACAGCCGCCTGGTGCGCCGCGTGGTCACCTGGGGCGCGGCCGCGATGCTGTTGATGGGCGCTGCGCTGCTGTACATGCTCATGCTGGCGACCAACAACCAGGCCTTGTACGAGCAGGATTACACCCTTTTGTTTGTGCTCAATATGGCGGTTGCTGCTCTGCTGTTCGCGGCCATTGCCTGGATCGCGTTTCGCCTGTACCAGCGCTGGCGCGCCGGGCGCTTCGGTACCCGCTTGCTCACCAAATTAGCCGCGATCTTTGTGTTGGTGGGCTTGGCGCCGGGGTTGCTGATTTACGGCGTGTCCTATCAGTTTGTATCGCGCTCCATCGAAACCTGGTTTGACGTGAAGGTAGAGGGCGCTTTGCAGGCCGGCTTGAGTTTGGGCCGGGTGACCTTGGAAACCCTGGCCGGAGATCTGTCACTCAAGGCGCGCACGGCCGCGTCCGCGCTGAATGACCCGGGCCAGGGGCCTGCAGAGCTGCAGCTGGAGAAATGGGCGGAGCAATTGGGGGCCAGCGATATCGCGTTATGGAGCGGACGCGGGCAACTGCTGGGTAGCGCCGGTGATTCGCGGCTGCAACTCAACCCGCCTGCGCCGAGCTCGATTCAGTTCCGTTTGGCGCGCAGTGAGCGCTCCACCTACTGGATCGAGGGACTGGAGGATGCCGCCGGCACCGGCAAGCAGACGGCCGTGCGCATCAAAGTCCTGGCCTTGATGAGCCACGGCGGATCGGAGGCAGGCGCGGATCCGCACTACCTGCTGGTTACCCGCACACTGCCCCCTGGCCTGGTGGCGAATGCCTGGGCGGTGGAGCGTGCCAACCGGGAATACCAGGAGCGCGCCCTGGGGCGCGAGGGCCTGAAGCGCATGTATATCGGCACCCTGACTTTGAGCCTGTTCATGGCGGTGTTTGCCGCCGTATTGATGGCGGTGGTCCTGGGCAACCAGATCGCCCGGCCCTTGCTGGTGCTGACCGAGGGCGTCAGCCAGGTCGCTGCGGGTGACTTGCGGCCCAAGGAGTCCATGCAAGGCAAAGACGAGCTCGGCGGCTTGACCCGCGCTTTCGCCTTGATGACCCAGCAGCTCTCCGATGCCCGCGAAACGGTGCAAACCAGCATGGGCCAGTTGGATGCGGCCAGGGGCAACCTGCAAACCATCTTGGACAACCTGACCGCGGGTGTGGTGGTGCTGAACGACGATGGCAGTCTGCGCCAATCCAACCCCGGGGCGTCACGCATCCTTCAGCGCCCCTTGGATGCATACCAGGGGCACCTGCTCTCCGCCATTCCGGGCTTGGAGAATTTCGGCGCGGAGGTGGAGCGGCAGTTTTTGGACTTCCGGGCCCGCCGCGGCGAGGCCGGCGTGGACCATTGGCAGCACACGCTGGAGATGGGTCTACCCGCAGCGCTTATGCCAAACGGGCAGGGGGGACAGACAACGCTGGTGTTACGGGGCGCCGATCTGCCGGGCAGGGCCTGCTTGCTGGTCTTCGATGACATTTCCCACATCGTCACCGCGCAACGCCTGCAGGCCTGGGGCGAGGTGGCCCGCCGTCTGGCGCACGAGATCAAAAACCCGCTCACGCCCATTCAGTTATCGGCGGAGCGGCTGCAGCGCCGCCTGGATGGAAAGTTGCCAGAGCCCGAGCAGCAGGTCTTGAGTAAATCGGTCAAAACCATCGTGGATCAGGTTGACTCCATGAAACGCCTGGTCAATGAATTCCGCGACTTCGGGCGTTTGCCCGCGGCCGAATTGCAGCCGCTGGACTTGAATGCCCTGGTGCAAGAGGTCTTGCATTTGTACGAGGCCGCTGATGCGCCGATCACTCTGGATTTAGACGCTTCCTGCCCGCCTGTTCTGGGCGACGCGCAGCAGCTGCGCCAGGTCATTCACAACTTGTTGCAAAACGCCCAGGATGCCCAAGAGGCGCAGGCCCATATGCCCTTGGAGCCGGTGGTGTTGCGCACCTATTTCAGCACCAGCGCGGGGCGCGTGCGCTTGAGCGTGCTCGACTGCGGAGGCGGCTTTGCCCCCGGCATATTGCAGCGGGCGTTTGAGCCCTATGTCACCAGCAAAGCCCGTGGCACGGGCCTCGGTCTAGCGGTGGTGAAAAAAATCGCCGATGAACACGGTGCCCGCATCGACATCAGCAACCGGCTGCATGAGGGCGTGGCCTTCGGGGCGCAGGTGTCGCTGTCTTTCAAAGTGGCCCCGTCCCCGGCGGCACTTCCTGTTTCTGTTGTTTGAAGATCGAGAACCTATGGCACATATTCTGGTTGTTGACGATGAACATGGCATTCGTGACCTGTTGTGGGAGGTGCTCAACGACGAGGGCCATGCGGTCACGCTCGCTGAAAACGCCGCGCAGGCGCGCGCAGCCCGCGCAGCCGAGGTGCCCGATCTGGTCCTGCTGGATATTTGGATGCCGGATATGGATGGCGTCACCTTGCTCAAGGAGTGGGCGGCCGGTGGTTTGCTCACCATGCCGGTGATCATGATGAGTGGCCACGCCACCATCGACACGGCGGTGGAGGCCACCAAAATCGGTGCGCTGGCTTTTTTGGAAAAGCCGGTCACCTTGCAAAAGCTGCTGTCCGCTGTGGACGACGCCCTGAAAAAAGACGAACCCCCGTCCGCACGCGCTGCGCCCATGAAGATGCAAGCGGCGGCCATTCCGGTACCCGTGCCTTCCGTAGCGCAAAGCCTGCAAAGCTTTGCTTTGGATTTGCCCCTGCGCCAAGCCAAAGATATTTTCGAGAAAGCCTATTTTGAATTCCACCTGCACCACGAGAGTGGATCCATGACGCGGGTATCCGAAAAAACAGGGCTTGAGCGCACCCACCTGTACCGCAAACTCAAGCAGCTTGGCGTCGATTTATCCAAGGAAAAGCCACGGGCCGGTTGAGCGCCCGGCGGGCGTATTCGGGTTACAAAGCCCCAAACCTAGGGTAATTACCAGTTATTTGCGTTGCATATTTGGTGAATTACCCGTAAATATGTCGTTGATATTGCATCCGGTGGCGCATAATGACTGCGCATTGCCGAAATATCGGTGTGCAGGTTTGCGGTGTTTGGTCAGTTTCGCGTCTGCTCTAAGTCATTCTTTGGTTTGTTGATTGCGGTTTTGGGCTCCATCGCTGTTTGAGTTATTTTCGAGGAGTCCCAGCATGGGCAACAAACTTTACGTGGGCAACCTGCCCTATTCATTCCGTGATGAGGATTTGCAACAGGCATTCGCAGC
>CANFTU010000085.1 GCA_947450005.1 Comamonadaceae bacterium
CCCGGCAGCCAGCGCACAAAAACCCCGCTTAGGCTCCAAAACAGCGTGGCCCCGGCGACCAGCAGCAGGCCACGGGAGGTGGAGCCGCCCGCCATCAGGCGTCGGTGCTGCGCCGGGTGCGCGTGCCGCGCCCGCGCGACAAGTTGGCACCCGCAGCGGCCCCGGCAGCACGGCTTTGCTCACCCCCCCACTGGGCGCGCGCGCCGGTGGAGATGTCGCCGAGCTGGCTGGTGATGTCTTCCATCGTTGGGCTGGTGCTTTTGGTGTGCGACTCCAGCGCGTCGCGCATGGCGCGCAAATGCTTAGCCGAGGTACCGCAGCAGCCGCCGATGATGCGGGCACCCGCATCCAGCGCCATGCGGGCGTAGAGGGCCATGATTTCGGGCGTGCCGTTGTAGCAAATCGCGCCGTCCACGTATTGCGGAATACCGCAGTTACCTTTGGCCACCAGCACCACGTCCGGACCCATGGCTTCGGCCAGGTTGTGGATGCAGGCCACGACCTCCGACGCACCCACACCGCAATTGGTACCGCAGGCGGCCAGGCGGGGGGTGAGGGATTGCTCAATGGCCGAGAAATCGCTGGGCGAGATGCCCATCATGGTGCGGCCATTGGTGTCAAAGCTCAGGGTGCAGACGATGGGCAGTTCAGCCACCGCCGCACCGGCCACCGCCGCCTCGACTTCCTCGCGTGAGGACATGGTCTCAATCCACAACACATCCGCGCCACCGGCTTTGAGCGCCAGCGCCTGTTCCGCAAAGGCGGCTTTGGCTTCGTCAAAGGTGAGGGGGCCGATGGGTTCCATGATCTCGCCGGTGGGGCCCATGCTGCCGGCCACGGCCACGGTGCGTCCGCTGGCATCGGCCACGCGGCGGGCAATTTGCGCGGCCAGCGTATTGAGCTCGGCCATGCGGCCTTGTGCGTTGTGCAGTTTGAGGCGGTAGACCGTGCCGCCAAAGCTGTTGGTCAGCAGGATGTCGGCGCCGGCATCCACAAAGCTTTGGTGCAAGGCGGCGATGCGGTCCGGGTGCTCGGTGTTCCACAACTCGGGCGCGTCGCCCGACATCAGGCCCACGTCGAATAAATTGCTGCCGGTGGCCCCGTCGGCCAGAAGCCAGGGGCGGGTTGCCAGCAGGTGCGAAAAACGGTTTTCAGAGGCGCTCAAGATCGGTCACTCCACACATCAGGTTGACCACGCTCGGGGGAGATTCAGGCTCACCGCACAGTGCGTGGGTGAGCGCGGTTGACAAGCCTGGCATGCGCCAAGTGCCCCAAGCCTGGTTCACTGTGCGTGAACTGCAGCGCTCCTCGGGACGGTTGATTTTGCCACGGCCCGCAAGGCAGGCCTAAAGGGTGTCTGCGAGCCAGTTGCACAGCGCGCTGTCGGCGGACTCGAAGCCACGGATCACGCTGAAATGGTCTGCGCCATCGATGGGACGCAAGGTGCTCGTATTGCCTTGCGCGCCCCAGGCGGCGTGCATCACTGCGCTTTGGCGGGCAAATTCGGATGTTTCATTGCCACCCCAGGTGATCCAAGCCGGTGCCGCGCAGGTGCGCGCACTGAAAGCCGGGGAGTTGCGCCGGATGCAGCCGTCATCGAGCTGGATCATGGGCTGCAGATAGCTGTAGCGCAGCGGCGCGATGTCGTAGATGCCACTGATCATGAGCGCAGCCTTGACGGGATCTTGCGCCAGCCCGTAATCCCGCGCCCATTCGGTTTGCATGCACATAGCCGTCAAGTGCCCGCCTGCGGAGTGGCCGCCCACGCCGATACGCGCGGGGTCACCGCCGAATTCGGCAATGTGCCGCACCGTCCAGGCCACTGCGGCGCGTACCTGCCGCACGATCTCGTCGATAGTCACAAACGGGCACAGGGCGTAATTCACCACCACCGTGGTGATACCGCGCGCATGCAAACCCAGGGCCACGCCGCTGAAGTCCTTGCTCGACAGTGCCCGCCAGTAGCCGCCATGGATGAAAACAAACACCGGCGCGCCGCCGGGGCCGGTCGGCGCGGCGGGAAAAATGTCCAGTGTCTCAGCCCGTGTGGGACCAAAGGGGATATCCAGATGCTGGGGCAGACTGTTGCGGGCCCGGGTGCTGACCTCGGCGTAGTGGCGGCCCGGCGCAGCGGCATCCGCCAGTCTCAGCGAGGCGTTGTACTGCCGGTCAATCTCGGGTTGGGTGGCAAAGTTTGCGTACAAAAACGGACTCGGGAGGGGCGTGGTTTGCATCGGTGGCTCCGGGTGCTGTGCGTTCATTGCCGTGCGGGGTTGCCGCAGCGGGTGTCTTTGGGTTTCTTCCAGCAGCCGCAGGCCAGGTTGAAGTCTTTCATCTGGCCCTTGGTCACGCCGCGCACGCCCACTTGTTTGGTACTGCCCGAGGGCACATACAGGCGCGGGTTGAAACCCTTGTCGATTTTCTTGCCGTTGGTCAATTGGACGGTGACACCGTGGCAGGCCATGGGCCCGGGCAACTGGCTGGCGACTTCAAACAACAGATCGTCCGGGTAGCCGGTGGCCCATCCCGCCTTCACCTGGACTTGCGACCATTCGGCGGGTGTCAGCGGGACTTCTTCAAATTCGGTTTTGCTGCCCCCAAAGGGGCTCCATGCCCACGCCCAGGCGTGCAGCCCGGTCAGCAGCAGCACGGCGGCGCGGCTGAGGTGTCGGGCCCACTGGGCAGAACGCATCCCGCTTTTACCGTGCGTCGTGGGTTTGGCGCGCATCGTCCGGCTGCGCTGCCTCAGCCGCAGGGTCTGCGGTGGCTTGGGGCAGTGCCTGGCCGCTTTGGTAGCGACTCAGGAGCTTGTGGTCATGCGCCGCTTTGGCCCAGCGCTGCAGCGCACTGCGCAAGGGTGCCGCCTCCCATTGCAGGAGGACGCCTGGACTCTGAAACAAACCGCGCCAGGGATTGCCATGCGGTGTGGATGCTGCACGCAGGGCGGTTCCGTGCACGCTGGCAACCAGGTTATGACCCAGCGCGTTGTCGGCCTCGGCGGCCAGAAAGACCTGCGGGTGTTCGCTGCAGCGCGACCAGGCATCAACGGGGCTGACGCCCTCGGCTGCCGCTGCGTCGACCGCCTGCGCGGGCAGCAGACCGCTGTCGCGCAGCCATTGCGGCGGGCCCAGGCGCTCTGCCACGATGGGAACATCGCAGACCAAGCTGGCGCCACAGGCCAGGCGCACACTGCCGTGGTTGACCGCCACCGCATGGTCGTGCAACACCGTGATGTCCAGCGCTTTGAGCGCCGCTTCGAGTGCCGCGTCCACCACGCTTTCCTGCGGGGCTTGTTCAGCAGATGCCCCGCTGCCAATCACCCAGGTCAGCGATGCCTGGGGCAAGCGGCGCTTGATGGCAAAAGCGATTTCGGCCCCCGCTTGTGCGCCACCGAGCACGGCGATACGCAGGTTGCCGCGCGGGTTCAAATCCAGCACCCGGGGCCACAGGGCCAGAAAGTGCTCCATCGGGTGGGTGAACAGGCCATGGTCTAAGGCCCCGGCAATGTGCTTGTCCACGGGCCTGCGGTCATCCCAGCAGCGCGGGCTCAGCGACAGCCAATCGAAGCGCAAGGTGCGCCCACCGGCCAGCGTGACCCGCTGCGACGGCAGATCCAAGCGCGCGACTTTGTCACGCTCCCAGTTGACGCCACAGGCCTGCGCCAGGTCTTGCAGTCCGATATGGCAGGCCGCGAGTGCTGCATCGCCGCTCAGAACATCGGCGAGGCGGTTGTCGGGCAGCAGGCGCGCGTCGGCGCTGACCAGCGTGACGCGCGCCTGGGTCAGCGGTTTGGCCCGCAGCTGCGCCATGAATTCCAGGTGCGCCAGGCTGGCGCCGATCAACACGATTTCCTGCGGTCGTCCGGTGGTCGACAGGCTGTCTAAAGGCGTGGGGCGGGCTTGCATCGGTTGTTGAGTTGGCCTGGTTTATTGCAGCAACGCTTGCGCGAATTCATGGGCGCGGAAGGTCTCCAGCTCTTCGAGCTTTTCGCCCACACCGATGAAATAAATGGGAATCGGCCGCTCCCGTGCAATCGCCGCGATCACGCCACCCTTGGCGGTACCGTCCAGTTTGGTGACGATCAGACCTGTGAGGCCCAGCGCGTCATCAAAGGCGCGAACCTGGGCCAGCGCGTTCTGACCGGTGTTGCCGTCGATCACCAGCAGCACTTCGTGCGGGCAGGTGCCCAGATCCGCCGCGTCGCCAGCTTTTTGCACCACACGCTTCATCTTACGCAGCTCTTCCATCAGGTGCAGCTGGGTGGGCAGCCGCCCGGCTGTGTCGATCAGCACCACATCTTTGCCGCGCGCCTTGCCCGCCGTCACTGCATCAAAACTCACCGCTGCCGGGTCGCCACCGGCCTGGGTCACGATGTCCACGGTGTTGCGGTCGGCCCAGACCGCGAGTTGCTCGCGTGCGGCGGCGCGGAAGGTGTCCGCTGCGGCCAGCAGCACGCTGGCACCGTTGCCCGCCAGATGCGCGGTCAGTTTGCCGATGGAGGTGGTTTTGCCCGCACCATTGACGCCCGCGACCATCACCACGGTGGGTTGGGCGGGGCCCAGAGCCAGGGTTTTTTCCAGGGGCAGCAGCAGCTCGGTCAGCAATTCGGTCAGCAGGTTGCGCAGCTCGGTAGGCGTTTGCGCTTGCGTGGACTTGGCGCGCTGGCGCAGTTGCGTCAGCAGATAGGCGGTGGCGGAGACGCCGGTGTCGGCCATGAGCAGGGCGTTCTCCAGGTCTTCAAACAAGGCTTCGTCAATGCGGCTGCCGCCAAACACCGAAGCAATGCCGGAGGCGGTTTTGCCCAGTCCCGCCTTCAGGCGGCTGAGCCACCCCTGACGGGCGGCGGCCGGTGGTGCGCTGGCCTCGGGTGCCACCGCACCGGGTGCGGGTGCTGCGGGCGTGGATTTCTTGAAGAAGCGGAACATGCAGTCGTTTATAGAATGGTTCATTCTATGAAACCCCGGTCCGGCCTATGAGCAAAGCGTTTACCAAAGAGAGTGAGGCCGACGACGACGAGGACCTGCCGTTAGCTCCCTTGCCCGCAGGTGGCAAAAATTACATCACCCCCGCCGGCTACGCCGCGCTGCGGCGCGAACTGCTGGATTTGATCGACAACGAACGCCCGGCCATCGTGGATGTGGTCCATTGGGCGGCCAGCAACGGTGACCGTTCGGAAAACGGCGACTACCTGTACGGCAAAAAGCGCCTGCGCGAAATCGACCGGCGCATCCGCTTCCTGACCAAGCGCATGGAGATCGCCGAGATCACCGAACCCAGCGTGCACTACGGGAGTGACCAGGTGTTTTTTGGCGCCACCGTGACCTACGCCGATGCCGCGGGCTTGTCGCGCAGCGTGCGGATCGTGGGCATTGATGAAGCCGATTCGGCGCGCGGGGAAGTCAGCTGGGTCTCGCCGATTGCGCGCACCCTGCTCAAAGCCCGGGAGGGCGACGAGCTGACCCTGATGACGCCGCAGGGCCCGGTGGCGATTGAGGTGTTGGAGGTCCGCTACCCCGCGTCGCCGCAGCCTGCTGACTAAACGTCGGCATGCCCCAGGCGGCGGGCGTGCAACATCCAGGGTGCGCGGCGCAGGCTGCGCAGGACCGTGTCCCAGTGCGCGGTGTCCCGGACAGCAACCACCAAGCGCAGATCTTTGGCATCCTGGGCGCTGTTTTCACCCATGTCGATGTGGACGATGTCCGCGCCGGCCGCAGTCAGCGCCGCCGCCACTTTGCCCAATACGCCGCTGACGTTTTTCACGGTCAGGCCCAGGCCGATTTCAAAATGGCGGACCGGCTCATCCCCCCATTCGACCTCGCTGAACCGCTCGCCGTCTTTTTGCTCCAACTTGCGGCTCACCGCACAGTCCTTGGTATGGATGATCAGCCCTTCGCCACGGCCCATATAGCCCTTGATCGCATCGCCCGGCACCGGGCGGCAGCAGGTGGCGAACTGCACCGAGGCGTTTTCACTCCCGTCCAGCGTGATCATGCCCAAAGCGCCGCCACTGCCCGGGCCAAAACGCTCCTGGCTGAGCAGGACCGCATCCGGCCGCTGCCCGGATTCCACCAGCAGCGGAACAAAGCGTTTGGCGACCATGGTCGCCAAACGTTTGCCGATGCCGATGTCGGTGAGCAACTCGGCGCGTGATTTGTTGCCCGAGAAGCGCAAGAGCTTGTCCCACAGCTGCCGGTTTTCTGTGGCCGGGGGCAGGGCTTCAAAGCCTTCGCTGCGCAGCGCCTGGGTGAGCAGCTGTTCGCCCAGCGCTTGTGATTCGGATTGCGCGAGGGTTTTCAGGTGCTGGCGGATTTTGGAACGCGCCCGACCGGTGCGCACAAAACCCAGCCAGGCCGGGTCCGGCTGCGCGGTGGGCTCGGTGCCGACCTCCACCACGTCGCCGTTTTTGAGTTCGGTGCGCAGGGGCTTGGCCTCCTGGTTGATCCGGGCGGAGACCACCCGCTCGCCCACCCGGCTGTGGATCGCGTACGCAAAATCCACCACCGTCGCTCCGCGAGGCAGCGCCAGAATTTGACCTTTGGGCGTGAAGACGTACACGGCATCAGGGAATAAGTCGCCCTTGACGTGGTCCCAGAACTCTGCGGCGTCGCGGGTTTCGTCCTGGATGTCCAGGAGCGACTGGAGCCACTGCGTTCCCAGGCGCTCGTTGGCGCCGGGTTGCGGGTTGCTGGATTTGTAGAGCCAGTGCGCGGCCACACCGGATTCGGCCACCAGGTGCATGGCGTCGGTGCGGAACTGGAACTCCACATTCAGACTCGACGGCCCGACCAGGGTGGTGTGCAGCGACTGGTAGCCGTTGACTTTGGGAATGGCGATGTAGTCTTTGAATTTGCCGGGCACCGGTTTGTACAACTGGTGCAGCAAACCCAAAGCCGTGTAGCACGCAACGGTGTCTTCCACGATGACCCGAAAGCCGTAAATATCAGTCACCTGCGCAAAGCTCAGGTGTTTGTTGTCCATCTTGCGGTAGATGGAGTGGAGCGATTTTTCGCGTCCGGCGATACGGACTTTCATGCCCGCGCGTTGGAAAACGGCCTCGACCTCGCTTTGTACTTTGTGCACCAGATCGCGGCGGCGGCTGCGGGCGCGGGTGACGGCTTTGCTGATCACCGCGTGCCGCCAGGGCAGCAGGTAGCGGAAGCACAGCTCTTCGAGCTCGCGGTAGGTTCGGTTCAGGCCCAGCCGGTGGGCGATTGGGGCGTATATGTCCAGCGTTTCTTGCGCAATGCGTTTCCACTTGGAGCGCGGCATCTCGGCCATGGTGCGCATATTGTGGGAACGGTCGGCCAGTTTGATCAGGATCACGCGCACGTCGCGAGCCATGGCCAGCAGCATTTTGCGGAACGATTCAGCCTGCGTCTCCTCGCGGCTGTTGAATTGCAGGCGGTCCAGCTTGGTCAGGCCGTCCACCAGCTCGGCGACCGGCGAGCCAAAGCGCTCAATCAACTCCGACTTGCTGATGCCGCAGTCTTCCATGGCGTCGTGCAGCAGCGCCGCCATGAGCGCCTGGGCATCAAGGTTCCAATCAGCGCATTGTGTGGCGACCGCAATCGGATGGGTGATGTAGGGCGTGCCGTCTTTGCGCAGTTGCCCCAGGTGCACCTCGTCGGCAAAACGGTAGGCCAGGCGGACCTGCTCGAGATCGGCGGCAGACAGGTAGCCAAGCGCGGACATCAGCCCGCTGAAACTCGCCGCGACCGCGTTGGTGGCGGCGCTGGCAAGCTGGTCGGGAGAGTTCGGTTTGCCCATGCGCCTACTGTAGCGCGAACGCTGGGCCGCAGGTTGCGCCTGGCCCGGGCAAAAAAAAGCACCGCGAGCGGTGCTTTGGCTGGCGTTGCTGAACGCTCAGAGGGGTACTTTTTTCAGCATTTCAATCCCGATTTTGCCGGCTGCGATTTCGCGCAAGGCGGTAACCGCCGGCTTGTTCTTGCTCTCAATCTTGGCCGTATGGCCTTGGCTGAGCATGCGGGCGCGGTAGGTTGCGGCCAGCACCAGCTGGAAGCGGTTGGGAATGTGTTCGAGGCAATCTTCGACAGTGATACGGGCCATGGGATTCTTTCGTCAGGAGATGTTGAGTGCCGAGAAGGTCGTCGCTTTGGCGCGCCGTTGGGCTTCAAACCGCAGTCTTTGCGCATGCACTATCGATTTCAGATCGAACAACGCGGCGTCAAATAACTGATTGATTATAACGAAGTCAAATTCCTGGACGTGTGCGACCTCTAAGGCGGCGTTATGCATCCGGACCTCGATGGTCTGGGCAGCGTCCTCGCCGCGCCGTTCCAGCCGCGCGCGCAGTTCATCCCAGCTAGGCGGCAAAATAAAAATACTGACCGCGTTGGCAAAGGTCTTTTTGATTTGCGTGGCGCCTTGGTAGTCAATTTCCAGGACCACGTCCTCGCCTTGCTGCATGCGCTGGGCGATGGCTGCCTTGGACGTGCCGTAGCGGTGCTGGTGGACGTGGGCCCACTCCACAAAGGCGTCGGCCTGGACCATGGCGTCAAATTGCGCGTCAGACACAAAGAAGTATTCCCGCCC
>CANFTU010000086.1 GCA_947450005.1 Comamonadaceae bacterium
ACCCGGCACGGATGCCGGGTTTTTTCCCTTCACGCAAAGCTTCAGGGTTTCTTGCCGCTCGGAAAGGGCCAGGCAGCACGCGGATGCAGCGTAGTCTGGGCGACCGGAGCAGCTTTCTTGGCTGGAGCAGCTTTCTTGGCTGGAGCAGCTTTCTTGGCTGGAGCAGCTTTCTTGGCTGGAGCAGCTTTCTTAGCTGGAGCAGCTTTCTTGGCTGGAGCAGCTTTCTTGGCTGGAGCAGCTTTCTTGGCTGGAGCAGCTTTCTTGGCTGGAGCAGCTTTCTTAGCTGGAGCAGCTTTCTTAGCTGGAGCAGCTTTCTTGGCTGGAGCAGCCTTTTTGGCCGGTGCGGCCTTCGGTGCTGCTGCAGCTTTCTTCGCTGGTGCAGCCTTTTTCGCAGTTGCCATCTCTATCTCCTTGGTCAAATAACAAAGGGCACTTCCTGGCAGAAACACGCAGGATGTGATTCAAGGTGCTGGGCAGAGCGTCCCATCACCATGAACTCAGGGTTACCGCACCCCTTGCGCCATGGACGCAATAGGGTGGGGCAAAAAGAAAAAACATGAAGAGAGGGTCAATCCCAGGACAGGGCACCGCCTGATTGGTATTCGATGACGCGGGTCTCGAAGAAATTGCGCTCTTTCTTGAGATCGATCATCTCGCTCATCCACGGGAATGGATTCTCTTCAGGCGGGTAGAGAGGCTCCAAACCGATCTGGGTCGCACGCCGGTTGGCGATGTAGCGCAAGTAGCCTTTGAACATCGAAGCGTTCATGCCCAACACACCACGTGGCATGGTGTCTTCCGCATAGCGGTATTCGAGTTCGACAGCTTGCTCAAATAGCGCGCGGATTTCCGTCTTGAAAGCCGGCGTCCACAAACCAGGGTTTTCCAGTTTGAGCTGGTTGATGAGGTCGATGCCGAAGTTGCAGTGCATCGACTCGTCACGCAGGATGTACTGGTACTGCTCCGCGGCACCCGTCATCTTGTTCTGGCGCCCCAGGGCGAGAATCTGGGTAAAGCCCACATAGAAGAACAGCCCTTCCATCAGGCAGGCAAACACAATCAGCGACTTCAGCAAGGTCTGGTCCGCTTCATGGGTGCCGGTGTGGAAATGCGGATCCATGATGGCAGAAATAAAGGGAATTAAAAATTCATCTTTGTCCCGGATGGACTTCACCTCGTTGTAGGCATTGAAAATTTCGGCCTCATCCAGGCCCAACGATTCAACGATGTACTGGTAGGCGTGGGTGTGAATCGCTTCTTCAAAAGCCTGGCGCAGCAAAAACTGGCGGCACTCGGGCGCGGTGATGTGGCGGTAGGTACCGAGCACAATGTTATTGGCCGCCAAAGAATCCGCGGTAACAAAAAAGCCCAGGTTGCGCTTGATGATGCGGCGCTCGTCCTCGGTTAATCCGTTGGGGTCTTTCCACAAGGCGATATCGCGCGTCATATTGACTTCTTGCGGCATCCAGTGGTTGGCACAGGTCGCCAGGTATTTTTCCCAGGCCCATTTGTATTTAAACGGTACCAACTGGTTGACGTCGGTCTGGCCGTTGATGATGCGCTTGTCAGAGGCACGTACCCGCCGGGGGGCTGCGGGCACCACAGCGGATGGGCTGTCATCACCGTCCAATGGGGCGGGAAACGGTGGCGGCACGGCCACGGTTGAAGTGTCTTGTTCCCAGGTCAGCATATGTTCTTTATCGTCCTTTGTTACGTGTCGTCGGGCATGGATGGCGCAGCTTTGGCGCTTACTGGCAGGCCTCGCATGTGGGGTCGTCTACGCCGCAAAAACGGATATCGGTTGCCGCGTTGGATGACAGAGCCATTTGCGACTGCGCGGCCAACGCCGCAGCCTGCAGGAGATCAGAGGCCGGCTGGGCCGCGGGTTGGGCCGCAGTCACGCCGCCAGAGCCACTGGAGACAGCATTGAGCCGCCCGGCTGTGACCGTGGATTTTTCGGCGTGGGTGGCCGACATGGTGCGCAGGTAATACGTGGTTTTGAGCCCGCGCAGCCAGGCCAGCTTGTAGGTCTCATCCAGCTTTTTCCCGGATGCGCCCGCCATATAGATATTGAGCGACTGGGCTTGATCAATCCATTTCTGCCGCCGTGCTGCCGCCTCGACCAGCCACTGGGTCTCGACTTCAAATGCCGTGGCATACAGCTGCTTGATTTCCTGCGGAATCCGGTCAATGGCGCTGAGCGAACCGTCAAAGTGCTTCAAATCCATAACCATCACGTCGTCCCAGAGGCCGAGCTGCTTCAGATCGCGCACGAGGTAGCTGTTGATCACCGTGAATTCGCCCGACAAATTGGATTTGACGGACAAGTTACCAAAGCACGGTTCAATCGACGCGTCCACACCGATGATGTTGGAAATCGTCGCGGTAGGCGCAATCGCCACGCAGTTGGAATTGCGCATCCCGTCGGTGGCAATCTTGGCACGCAGCGCTTCCCAGTCCAGCACGTGGCTGCGATCGACCTCCACATAACCGCCGCGCGCGGTTTTCAGCAGCTCCAAGGTGTCCAAGGGCAATACCCCTTGGTCCCAGAGCGAGCCGCGGTAACTGGAGTAGCGTCCGCGCTCACGCGCCAGTTCGGTCGAGGCCCAGTAGGCGTAATAGCAAACCGCTTCCATCGACGTGTCAGCGAACTGCACGGCTGCGTCGCTGGCATAGGGTACCCGCATTTCGTACAGGCTATCCTGGAAGGCCATGATGCCCAGGCCAACCGGGCGGTGGCGCAAATTGGAGTCGCGCGCTTTTTTAACCGCGTAGTAATTGATATCAATCACGTTGTCCAGCATGCGCATGGCGACTTTGATGGTGCGCTTGAGCTTGTCGTGGTCCAGCTCTTTGCCCTGGGGGCCGTCTTTCAGATGGCGCACCAGGTTCACCGAGCCCAGGTTGCACACGGCGGTCTCGGTATCCGAGGTGTTCAGCGTGATTTCAGTGCACAGGTTGGACGAATGCACCACGCCGGCGTGCTGCTGCGGCGAACGCACATTGCAAGCGTCTTTGAAAGTGATCCAGGGGTGTCCGGTCTCAAACAGCATCGTGAGCATCTTGCGCCACAAATCAGTGGCCTCGACGGTGCGTGACGGCTTGATTTCACCGCGCGCCGCCTTGGCTTCGTAGGCCACATAAGCCGTTTCAAAATCCAGTCCAAACTTGTCATGCAAATCGGGCACGTTGGACGGAGAGAACAAGGTCCAGCTGCCTTTTTCCATGACCCGGCGCATGAACAGATCGGGGATCCAGTTGGCGGTGTTCATGTCATGGGTGCGGCGGCGGTCATCGCCGGTGTTTTTGCGCAACTCCAGAAATTCCTCGATGTCGAGATGCCATGTTTCCAGGTAGGTGCAGACTGCGCCTTTGCGCTTACCGCCCTGGTTAACCGCGACGGCCGTATCGTTGACCACTTTGAGAAATGGAACCACCCCTTGCGACTCGCCGTTGGTGCCTTTGATGCGTGAACCCAAAGCGCGCACGCGGGTCCAGTCATTACCCAATCCGCCGGCGAATTTGGACAACAAAGCGTTTTCCTTGATGGACTCGTAAATCCCGTCCAAATCATCCGGCACCGTGGTCAGGTAGCACGACGAAAGTTGCGAACGCAAAGTACCGCTGTTGAACAGCGTGGGCGTGGAGGACATGAAGTCGAACGAGGACAAAACTTCGTAGAACTCAATCGCCCGGGCTTCGCGGTCAATTTCGTTGAGGGACAGTCCCATTGCCACACGCATGAAGAACGCCTGGGGCAGCTCAATGCGCTGCTTGTTGGCGTGCAAGAAATAGCGGTCATACAAGGTTTGCAGACCGAGGTAATCAAACTGCCAATCGCGCTCACCCTTCAGGGCCGCTGCCAAACGCGGCAAATCAAACTGGAGCATCTTGTCGTCCAGCAGTTCATGCTCCACGCCTTTTTTGATGAAGCCGGGGAAATAGTCGACATAGGCTTCTTGCATTTGGGCCTTGGCGACGTCGCGGCCCAACACCTCGCGCGAAATGGTGTGGAACAGCAAGCGCGCAGTAGCGTAGGTGTAGTCGGGGTCTTTTTCGATCAGGGTGCGCGCCGCCAAAATGGATGCTTTGAGCACTTCTTCCATCGGCACACCATCGTACAAATTGCGCATGGTCTCCGCGATGATGGGCTCGGCCTGCACATCAGCGCCCAGGCCCTCGCATGCGGTGCGGATGCGGGCAGTGAGCTCTGCCATGTCCAGCACTTTGCGCTGCCCACCATCGATCACGTGCAAAACCGGGTGCGCCGGGGCCGCCGGGGTCGCCTGCCGCGCACGCTCCTGCGCCCTCTGTTCGCGGTAGAGAACATAGGCACGCGCAATCTCGTGGTGGCTTCCCCGCATGAGGCCCAGCTCCACATGATCCTGCACATCTTCAATGTGGAAGGTGCCGCCGCTGGGGCGCGAGCGCATCAGTGCGCGGGTGACTTGGTGCGTCAAGGCCTCCACCGTCTCACGTACGCTGGCCGACGCTGCTCCTTGGGTTCCGTGCACCGCAAGAAAAGCCTTCATCAGCGCAACCGCAATTTTGTTGGGCTCGAAAGGTACGACTGCGCCGTTGCGGCGGATGATCTGGTAGTGGGCTAACGAACTCTCCGGTGTCGCTGCAGCAGATTCCAGGGTGGGCGCAAAAGACGGAGAGGGGCTGCTAGGGCTAACGGCGGCAGGGGATGCAGCGAACATAAAACGCGGTTCCTTTGTTGTTTTTCAATGGCATTGAGCGAGGCGGGCATGGACAGCAAATGTCCCGATTCCGCAGTTCCTAACGAAATTCAAACTCGCAAGGCCCACACTATATATGGGGTCCGTGTGGCATGCAAGCCACTACCGGTAGTGTTTTTACGTAGAAGCATGCTCAAAACAGCCTCTGCCTATGGAGACAGGCGATCGGCCCGCCGCAATCTTTTTTTTCGTCAGCGCAATATAGTCTGGTGTGGAAATTGCATACCGTCAAAAGCTAAAGACTTTTGCAACATAAACCAGTCAAAGCCAGGGCCCGGATCCGCTTTGCGCGTTGGTGCAATGTGTTCATGGCCCGCCACATACCGCAATGCGTAGCGGGCGCGAATGGCCTGCGTCAGTAACAGCAGGCACTCGTACTGCGCAGCCTCAAAGTGACCGCCCTCAAGCCCCTCGAGTTCCACGCCTATTGAGTCATCATTGCAATTCTCACGGCCCCGGTATGCGGAAACACCAGCGTGCCAGGCGCGGCAATCGCAATCCACGAACTGCCATAAGTGGCCACTGCGTTCGATAAAAAAATGGGCGGAAACCTGCACCCCTTGCAACTGGGCGAAATAAGGATGGGCCGCGGTGTCCAGTTGATTCAAAAACAAATCGCGTACCCGCCCGGTTCCAAACACCCCCGGCGGCAAGCTGATGGAATGCAACACCAGCAAATCCACCGCAGCACCAGGCGGTCGGACTCCGAAATTCGGGGATGGCTCCTGCTGCGCTGCGCGGTACCAACCCGCCTCCCAGACGTCATGGCGCTGGTTCACCGCGCAACCTGCTGCTTAGGCGCCATGGGCCTTCTGATGGGCGGCACTGCAAAAGTACACGCCGCGTACAGCCAGTGCCTGCAAAACCGGCAGGTGAACGCCGCAATGGGCACAAGCCACCATCTCGATCGTCTGCCCAGGCTGCGCAGGGTCTGGCGGTGGCGGGGATCTCCGGACCGCTTGCCCCTCGCGCCAGCGCCACAACACATAGCCCACCACCAATAGCAAAAGCAGGTATTTCACACACTACGCTCCAGAACCACTTCCAGCACAAAACGCGAGCCGGCGTAGGCGAGCAGCAGAAAGCCCGACCCCAGGTACAGCATTTGTATGGCCCGGGCTCCGCGCCATCCCAGCACCCTGCGGCCGATTACCAGCACCGCGAAGACGGCCCAGGCCAAAACCGATAGCAGTATCTTGTGGTCCCAGCGCAGGGGTACATCGCTCCACAGATGACCGAAAAAATATCCGCCCAGGAGGGTCGCGCTCAAGAGTACAAAGCCCGCAGTCACCAGACGGTAGGTCAAGCGTTCCAAGGTGAGCAGCGGCAACCCCTCCGGCGCCTGGGCGGCCATGCGGATTTGCGCCTCGGCGCGCCGCGTCGCCCATGCGTGGATCAAGGCCACGCCGAACAGGCCGTAACTGGCCACACCCATGGCCAGGTGCATGGCCAACAAAACCGAACCCCGTTCCGGCAACGCGTGCCCTGGGAACACTGCGGCCACCAGCAAAAACACCGCTCCCGCAGCGCCCAAACCCCAGCGCGTCGGCAGTTGCGGGTACAACCAGGTTTCAACCCCATAGATGCCCAACACCAGCCAGGCGGTCATCGACATCGCCGGGCCGAAACCGAAATGGGCAGGATCCCCGCCCAAACCAAAGCCCAGCGCCAGCACAGCGGCGTGGCACAACCAGGCAGCAAACATACCGAGGCGGGCCGCGCGCTGCGACACCAGGTTGCGGCGCAGCGCCGCCCACAGGTACATGGCCGCCGTCAGCAAGGCCAAGAGCGTGGCGGCAGACAAATCGCTGGCTAAAATCATCTGCGCAGTTTAGCCGCCGACCCCCGCGTTGTCAGCAGCGGCACCGGTTTTTCATTGGGAACCCTATGGCCTCCGCCCTCACCGACAAACTCTCCCGGATCGTCAAAGGCCTGCGCGGCCAGTCGCGCATCACCGAATCCAATGTGGCCGACATGCTGCGCGAGGTGCGCATGGCCTTGCTTGAGGCCGACGTCGCCCTTGCCGTGGTGCGCGATTTCATCGCCCGGGTCAAAGACAAAGCGCTGGGCCAGGAAGTGCTGGGTTCGCTACAGCCGGGCCAGTTGCTGGTCTCCATCGTGCACCGCGAGCTGGTCGCCACCATGGGCGAAGGAGTGAGCGACATTGATTTGGCGGCACAGCCGCCTGCCGTCATCCTGATGGCCGGCCTGCAAGGTGCCGGAAAAACGACGACTACGGCCAAACTGGCCAAGCACTTGATTGAGCGACGCAAAAAGAAGGTGCTCACGGTCTCGGGCGACGTCTACCGCCCTGCCGCTATCGAACAGCTCAAGACGGTCACCGCGCAAGCCGGAGCCGAGTGGTTCCCCAGCAGCGCCGACCAGAAGCCGGTAGACATTGGCTTGGCCGCGCTCGACTACGCCCGTAAGCACTATTTCGACGTTTTGCTGGTCGACACCGCCGGCCGCCTGGCGATCGACGCGGTGCTGATGCAGGAAATTCAAAATCTGCACGCCGCGCTCAAGCCCGTGGAAACCCTGTTCGTCGTAGACGCCATGCAGGGCCAGGACGCGATCAACACCGCGCGCGCCTTCAAAGAGGCACTGCCGCTGACCGGCATCATCCTGACCAAAACCGACGGCGACTCACGCGGCGGCGCCGCGCTCTCGGTCCGCCAGGTCACCGGCGCGCCCATCAAGTTCGCCGGCACCAGCGAAAAGATCGACGGGCTGGAAGTATTTGACGCGGAACGCCACGCCGGGCGCATTCTGGGTATGGGCGACATCGTCGCCCTGGTAGAGCAAGTCACCGCTGGTGTGAACGTGGAGGCGGCGCAAAAGCTGGCCGCCAAGGTCAAGAGCGGCGCGGGATTTGATCTGAACGATTTTTTGTCCCAGATTCAGCAAATGAAACAAATGGGCGGGCTGTCCAGTCTGATGGACAAGCTGCCCGCTGCGATGGCGGCCAAGGCCGGGCAGGTGGATATGGACCGCGCCGAGAAAGACATACGCCGCAAAGAGGGCATCATCCACAGCATGACGCCGCTGGAACGGCGCAAGCCTGAGCTGATCAAAGCCACCCGCAAACGCCGCATCGCCATGGGCGCGGGCGTTCAGGTGCAGGAAGTTAACCGCATGCTCAAGGAGTTTGAGCAAATGCAGGACATGATGAAAAAAATGAGCGGCGGCGGCATGATGAAAATGATGAAGCGCCTGGGCGGCATGAAAGGCATGCCCAAAATGCCTTTTTAGAACGCCTGGCGCTTCAGGCCACGCCGGCTTCCTGATCCACCAACGCCTCGCCACGGAGCGTGAAAGTCCGGGTCTCGGTGATCCGTACATCGATCAACTGCCCCACCAGCCGCGGGTGGCCGACGAAATTGACCACGCGGCTGCATTCGGTGCGCCCCATCAGCTCGGTGGTGTCGCGTTTGGACGCACCCTCCACCAGAATCCGCTGCACCGTGCCCACGCGGGCGCGGCTGATAGCCAGGATGTTGTCGTTGATCACTTTTTGCAGGTGCTGCAAGCGGCGCAGCTTGACCTCGTGCGGAGTCTCATCCAGCAGATTAGCCGCCGGGGTACCGGGGCGGGGGCTGAAGATGAAACTGAACGAATTGTCAAAACCAATCTCGTCAATCAGACGCATCAGCTTGTCAAAGTCGGCTTCCGTCTCACCCGGAAAGCCGACAATGAAATCGCTGCTCATGGCCATGTCCGGGCGGATAGCGCGCAGCTTGCGCACC
>CANFTU010000087.1 GCA_947450005.1 Comamonadaceae bacterium
GGAAACCTAGGGTTTTGCCCTAGGTCGGGTAGGGGGTCTCCCCACAATAATGAATCCCGGATTCGCAATTACCCACGATGGAGAGAAGGCCCATGCAAGTTCATTTATCAGTCAACGGCAAAGACACCACGGTAGATGTGCCGCCCCACACTTTGTTAGTGCAGGTTCTGCGCGAGCAGCTGAAATTGACCGGCACCCACGTGGGTTGCGACACCGCGCAGTGCGGCGCCTGCACGGTGATGAAGGACGGCCGCGCCATCAAGTCCTGCAACGTGTTGGCAGCCCAGGTTGACGGCTCTGCCATCACCACCATTGAAGGTGTGGCAGCGGCTGACGGGACGATGCACCCCATGCAAGCGGCCTTTAAAGACTGCCATGGTCTGCAATGCGGTTTCTGCACGCCGGGTATGGTGATCAGCGCCATCGATCTGTGCACCAACCACCCCAAAGCCAGCGACAGCGAAGTGCGTGCGCAGCTGGAGGGCAACCTGTGCCGTTGCACCGGCTACCAGAACATCGTCAAGGCCGTGCAGCAAGGCGCTGCCGCCATGGCCTCGGCTTAACCATTCCAGGAGCAATCACCATGGGTGCATCAGATTTTTCCAAACTTCCCCATATCGGCGAATCCCTGCGCCGCAAGGAGGACTACCGTTTCCTGACCGGTGCGGGCAACTACACCGACGACATCACGATGGAGGCGCAAAGCTACGCCATCTTTGTGCGCAGCCCGCATGCGCACGCGACCATCAAAAGCATTGACATCAGCGCGGCAGAAAAGATGCCCGGTGTGGTCAAGATCTTCATCGGCAAGGACCTCGAAGGCAAGATGGGCGGATTGCCCTGTGGCTGGCTGATCAACAACCCGGACGGCAGCCCCATGAAAGAGCCACCGCACCCGGTGCTGGCGCTGGGCAAAGCGCGCCATGTGGGCGACCAGGTGGCGATGGTGATTGCCGACAGCGTCGAGCAGGCCAAAAATGCCGCCGAAGCGGTTGTGGTGGATTACGACGTGCTGGCCGCCGTGGTCGATGTACGCGACGCTGCCACAGGAGCGCAATTGCACGATGCTGCGCCGAACAACCATTGCTTTAAATGGGCTTTGGGCGACAAGGGCCAGGTGGACGCTGCATTTGCGGCTGCCGCCCACGTGACGAAGCTGGACTTGATCAATAACCGCCTGGTCCCCAACGCCATGGAGCCACGCGTAGCCATCGGCAACTACAGCCGGGCCACCGAAGAATATGTGCTCTATGTTTCCAACCAGAACCCGCACGTCGAGCGCCTGCTGATGACGGCTTTTGTGTTGGGACTGCCCGAGCACAAGGTGCGCGTGATTGCGCCTGACGTGGGCGGTGGTTTCGGGTCCAAGATCTATCTCTACGCCGAAGACGTGGCGCTGACCTGGGCTGCCAAGCAGGTCAACCGCAGCATCAAGTGGACCTGCGAGCGTTCCGAGTCTTTCCTGACCGATGCCCATGGCCGTGACCACGTCAGCCACGCCGAGATGGCCATGGATAAGGACGGCAAGTTCCTGGCCATGCGGGTGCACACCGACGCCAATCTGGGTGCATATTTGTCAACGTTCTCAACGGCAGTCCCCACCATCTTGTACGCAACTTTGCTGGCCGGCCAATACACCTGCCCGCAGATTTATGTCGAGGTGGACACCTGGTTCACCAACACCGCACCGGTGGATGCCTACCGCGGCGCCGGTCGCCCGGAAGCGACGTATTTGCTGGAGCGCCTGGTCAGCCGCTGTGGCTGGGAAATGGGCTTGGGTCAGGACGAAATCCGCAAGCGCAACTTCATCAACAGCTGGCCTTATCAAACGCCGGTCGCCTTGCAGTACGACATCGGCGACTACCGCGCCTGCCTCGACAAGGCAGAGGTGTTGGGTGACACTGCCGGCTACGCCGCCCGCAAAGCGGCAAGCGCTTCAAAAGGCTTGCTGCGTGGCATCGGCTATTCCAGCTACATCGAGGCCTGCGGCATCGCGCCCAGCAACATCGCGGGTGCATTGGGTGCGCGCGCCGGTTTGTTTGAGTGCGGCGAGATCCGCGTTCACCCCACTGGCAGCGTGACGGTTTTCACCGGTTCGCACAGCCACGGTCAGGGACACGAAACCACCTTTGCGCAGGTCGTGGCAGCCCGCTTGGGCGTGGCCGTTGAAGCGGTGGACGTGGTCCACGGCGACACCGGGCGCGTGCCTTTCGGGATGGGAACCTATGGCTCGCGTTCCATTTCGGTTGGCGGCGCGGCCATCATGAAGGCGCTGGACAAAATCGAGACCAAGGCCAAGAAAATCGCGGCCCACTTGATGGAGTCCAGCGACGCCGATGTCGAGTTCGCCAACGGTGAGTTCACGGTCAAGGGCACCGACAAAAAGGTGACGTTCGGCCAGGTTGCGCTTACCGCTTATGTGCCGCACAACTACCCGCTGGATAAGCTGGAGCCGGGCTTGAATGAGACGGCGTTCTACGATCCCACCAACTTCACTTTCCCGGCCGGTACCTACATCTGCGAAGTGGAAGTCGACCCCGCCACGGGCGTCACCCGCGTGGACAAGTTCACGGCGGTGGACGACTTCGGCACCATCATCAACCCGATGATTGTCGAGGGCCAGGTTCACGGTGGACTGGTGCAGGGCATTGGCCAGGCGCTGATGGAAAACTGCGTGTACGACCGTGAAACCGGCCAGCTGCTGACCGGCTCCTTCATGGACTACACCATGCCGCGTGCCGATGATTTCCCTGAGTTCAAAATCGGCAATGTGTGCACGCCCTGCACCCACAACCCGCTGGGCACCAAAGGATGCGGTGAGGCCGGTGCTATCGGCTCGCCCCCGGCGGTGATCAACGCCTTGTTGGATGCGCTGCATGGCCTGGGCGTCAAAGAATTCGATATGCCCGCAACACCCCACCGCGTGTGGGAAGCGATTCAAGCGGCTAAAGCCTAAGCGAACAAGGAGTTCAGACCATGTATGCATTCACACTCGACCGTCCAAGTGCGCTGGACGCCGCTGTTGCCGCCGCTGCGGGCGGTGGACAAATCCTGGCCGGCGGCCAGACCCTGCTGCCTTCCATGAAGATGCGCCTGTCGCAGCCCGGCCACCTGGTCGATCTCGGCGGTGTCAAAGAACTGGTGGGCATTGCGCAAAGTGGTGACGCTTTGGTGATCGGTGCCATGACGCGCCACATGGACGTGGCCAGTAACCCGCTGGTGAACGCCATGATTCCCGCGCTGGCACATTTGGCCGGGCACATCGGTGACCGCCAGGTGCGCGCGATGGGAACTATCGGCGGCTCGTTGGCGAACAACGACCCGGCGGCCTGTTACCCCAGTGCGGTACTCGGCTTGGGCGCATCGGTTCACACCAACAAGCGCCGTATCGATGCCGATGATTTTTTCCAGGGCATGTTCACGACCGCTCTGGAGGCGGGTGAAATCATCACAGCAGTCAGCTTTCCACAGCCCAAAAAGGCGGCGTACATGAAGTTCGTGCAACCCGCATCGCGCTTTTCGCTGGTCGGTGTCTTCCTGGCCCAGACCGCCGCAGGTGTGCGTGTGGCGGTGACGGGCGCGGGCTCCGGCGTGTTCCGCCACAAAGGGCTGGAAGATGCCTTGAACAAGAGCTTCACTGTGGCGTCGGCCGCAGCGGTGCACATTGATGCCAGCGACTTGAACGCCGATATCCATGCCAGCGCCGCCTATCGTGCGAACCTGATCAGCGTGCAGACGCAGCGGGCTGTCGCACAGTGCCTGGGGTAGAGTCAGCAAGGGCGCTATGACGCGTCAGTGGCCCCGTGTGTGATGCCCGGGGCCTTTTTTTTGATGGCCTATGAATAATTTTTCTTCTGTCGACGCGTTGATCGAAGCCCTGCAGGCAGCGGGCTATTTCGCCGACCGGCGTTTGGCGACGGCTGTCTTCCTGGCACTGAAGCTGGAGCGCCCCTTGCTTTTGGAGGGTGAGCCCGGCGTGGGTAAAACCGAACTGGCCAAGGCTTTGTCCATTGCATTACAGCGCCAGCTGCTGCGCCTGCAATGCTACGACGGTCTGGAACAGCGCGAAGCCTTGTACGAGTGGAACTACGCGGCGCAGTTACTGCATATGCGTGCCGCCCAGGTCCGCTTGGAGGCCGCCGGCAGCGACACCGTTGCCCAGGTTGAGCGCGAGGTCTACCAGGACCGTTATCTGATTCGGCGCCCGCTCTTGCAAGCGCTGGAAGCGCCAACACCGGGCGCGGTGTTGCTGATTGATGAGGTGGACCGCGCGGACGAACCTTTTGAAGCTTTTTTGCTGGAATACCTGGGCGAGTACCAGGTCAGCATTCCCGAGATCGGCACGGTGCGGGCGGCGGTCAAGCCCGTCACCATTCTCACCAGCAACCGCACCCGTGAGCTCAACGATGCGGTCAAGCGGCGTTGCCTGTACCACTGGCTGGATTACCCGCAGCGGGACCGGGAGCTGGCCATCATCAGCGCGCAGGTGCCGCACGCGCCGGCCGCATTGGCCCAGCAAGTCGCCGATGTGGTCACCCGGTTGCGCAGCCTGCCTTTTTCCAACGCTTTTCAGCGTGCGCCGGGAATCGCCGAAAGTGTGGAATGGGCCAAGGCCTTGGTGGCGCTCGACACCCTGGTGCTGGACCCGGAGGTCATGCGCGATACCGCCGGCATCATGTTCAAACAGCGAGAGGATGTCGCTGCGCTGACCCTGTCCATGGCCGAGGACGTGCTGACGCCACCGGAATCTGCTGCATGAGTCTGGGTGACTCGCGAACCGGCAAGTTCGCGGGCAACCTAGCGGCCTTCGGGCGCACCCTGCGCCGTGCCGGTGTACCGGTGGACAGCTCCCGCATCGCGTTGTCTGCACAGGCTGCCATGGCGGTGGGTCTGCACAACCGGGATGACGTCAGCGCCGCGCTCGAGGCCGTGCTGGTCAGCCGTGAGCAGGATCGTGCGGTTTTCCGTGAGTTATTCGATGCATTTTTCCGTGACCCCAACATGGCGCACAAACTGCTGGCGCAAATGCTGCCCAGCGCGGAAGGAAAAGCGGAGCCAAGCAAGCGCCGCCCGCGTGTGCGCGAAGCCTTGTCCCCGCAAACCCACTTGGGTCACCAAGCCAAACCGACCGGCGAGGACCAGAAAGTGGACTTCGACGCGGCCATGACCGCCAGCGATGTGCAGCGCCTGCGCCATGCGGATTTCAACGCGCTGTCGGCTACGGAGTACCGGCTCGTGGAGCGGCTGGCGCGGGACATTGCGTTGCCCTTGCCGGAGGTGCCCAGTCGCCGCATGCGCGCCGGGGGGCGGGGAGTCCAGTTGCACTGGCCCAGCATGGTCCGGGAGTCGGTCCGTCTTGGCGGCGAGATGCTGCACCTGCCCAGGCGCCAGCGCTGTGCCCAGCCGCTGCCACTGCTGGTTTTGGTGGATGTATCCGGGTCCATGGAGCGCTATGCGCGCTTGCTTCTGGCTTTTTTGCACGCCGCGACCCGGCAGCACAGGCGGCGCGACGTGTTTGCTTTCGGGACGCAACTGACGGATTTGAGCAGCGCGTTCAAGCTGGGTGATACCGACGCTATGCTGGACCACGCCAATGCGCTGATCGAAGATTTTGCGGGCGGGACGCAGCTCGGTCAGTCTTTGGAAAGCTTGCGCAGGCACCATGCACGCAAGCTGGTCGGGCGGCGGACCCTTGTTTTGATCGTCACCGACGGACTCGATACCGGAGAGCCGCAGGCGCTGGCGCAGGAGCTGGCCTGGCTAAAACTGCACACCCGGCGGATTTTGTGGCTTAACCCGCTTTTGCGCTTTGAGGGCTACGCCCCGCTGGCGCAGGGCGCGCAGGCCTTGAACCGTGTGGCCCACGATATGGTGGCGATCCATAACCTGACCAAGCTGGAAGATCTGGCCCAAAGCCTGGCGCAACTCATGCGGCGCTAGACGGGACAGCGCATGAACCGATACCGAAAGGATTGACAATGGAAATGCAAGGTAGCCGCGAATTGGCCATCACCCAACAACAAGCCTGGGAGGCGCTCAATGATCCCGAGGTGCTCAAGCAATGCATTCCCGGCTGCGACAAGGTAGAGTCCACCGGCCAGGATGCCTATGCCATCGGTATGGCGCTCAAGATCGGTCCGGTCGCCGCCAAATTCACCGGGAAAATTGTCCTTTCGGATATCAATCCCCCCCAAAGCTACACCATCAGTTTTGAGGGGCAGGGCGGCCCGGCCGGTCACGGCAAGGGGAGCGCCAAGGTGCAGTTGACGCCCAAAGGGACCGGACATACCCTGAGTTATTCGGTGCAAGCCTCGGTTGGCGGAAAGGTGGCCCAACTGGGGCAGCGCCTGATCGACGGGGCGGCCAAATCGTTGGCAGAAGATTTCTTCAAACGATTTGATGCAGCTATGCAAGCCAAATATCCTCAAGCTTATGCGTCTGCGGTCGATTCACAGGCAACGCCTGCACCGACGCCGGTTGCCACGTCCGGATCTGTGATCTGGTGGCTTGCCGGCGCGGCCGTTATTTTGCTTGGGGTCTTTTTGCTTCGATAAACCTGCGCATGGTGCGCAGGGTCCGGTGGCATAAGGGTCGGGGCGTAACATGGAGACCGCATCATGCGCCGATGGATACTGCTGAGCTTGTTTGCCGCCATGCCGGTATGGGCCGACTGGTCGTTCGTTGCCAAAACCGATGATTTCAACCTGTATGGCGAGAGCAACACCCGTAAAAAAACCGGTAATGTGATGCGCATGTGGTTCATGGCGGATTACAAGGCAACCCAGTCGGTTCGTCTGCCGCCGCCTTTGTTGTGGACCAACTACCAGTCCATCCGGGAGCTCAAAGAGTTCGACTGTGCCAGCCGCCAGCACCGGTCGATTAAGACCATGCTGTTTGTGAGCCACCTGACCAAAGGCGACCCGCTATACGGTTACGAATCAGCAGGGGCTTTCGGACCTGTAGCTGCAGCCCCGCTGGACGAGGCCCAGTTTCAGTTTGCCTGCAAATAGGGGCTCTGGTTTAGTGCGCGCTGGGACGGAACCAGCTTTTCACTACCCCGATCAGCGGCCATAACAGCATGACCATCGCCAGTCCGGCGATGCCTCCGACCAGCTTGTTGGACCAGAAAATGGACACGCTACCCTGCGACAGCAGCATGGACTGGCGGAAACTGGCTTCGGCCATATCGCCGAGAACCAATGCCAGTACCAGCGGCGCCATGGGGTATTTGAGCTTTTTGAACAAATAGCCCACCACCCCGAAGACCATCATCATCACCACATCGAACATGGCGCTATGTACCGTGTAGGCCCCGATGGCGCAAATCACCACAATCACCGGCGCAATGACCGAAAACGGAATCCGCAAAAACGCAGCCCAATAGGGCACGGTCGTCAGGACGACCAGCAGGCCCACGATATTGCCCAGGTACATCGAGGCAATCAAACCCCAGACGAAGTCCTTGTGCTCCACAAACAGCATGGGGCCGGGCTGCAGGCCCCAGATCATCAGACCGCCCAGCAATACCGCTGCGGTGGGTGAACCGGGAATACCCAGCGTGAGCATTGGCAGCAATGCCGACGTTCCCGCTGCATGCGCCGCCGTTTCGGGGGCCAGCACGCCTTCAATTTGACCTTTTCCAAACGAGTCGGGCTCTTTGGACATGCGTTGCGCAATGCCGTAGCTCATAAACGAGGCGGGCGTTGCGCCGCCGGGCGTGATGCCCATCCAGCAGCCGATGGCCGTAGAGCGGATGAAGGTCAGCCAATACTGGGGAAGCGTCTTCCAGGTTTCCCACACGACTTTGGGATTGAGCTTGGCCGACTTGCCTTTGAAAGCCAGACCTTCTTCCATGGTGAGCAAGATCTCACCAATGCCAAACAGACCGATCACCGCGATCAAAAAGTCAAAGCCTTTTAGCAGCACCGGGAAGCCGTAGGTCATGCGCAGTTGGCCGGTCACGGTGTCCATGCCAACGGAGGCCAGCGCAAAGCCCAACATCATGGCGACGATAACTTTGGTGGGCGGCTCCTTGCTCATGCCCACAAAACTGCAAAAGGTCAGCAACTGGACCGCGAAGTATTCAGCAGGCCCGAAGTTGAGCGCAAATTTGGCCAGCACCGGTGCCAGAAACGTGATGAGCGCGACGGCAAAAAATGCGCCGATAAAGGACGAGGTGAAGGCCGCTGTCAGCGCTTGGGCCGCCTTGCCCTGCTGCGCCATCGGGTAGCCGTCAAAGGTGGTGGCGACCGACCAGGGCTCCCCCGGAATATTGAACAAAATCGACGTGATCGCACCGCCGAACAAGGCGCCCCAGTAAATACAGGACAGCATGATGATGGCCGACGTGGGGTTCATCGAGAAAGTCAGCGGTAGCAAAATGGCGATGCCATTGGCTCCGCCCAAGCCGGGA
>CANFTU010000088.1 GCA_947450005.1 Comamonadaceae bacterium
CTCATGGCGAGTTAGTCACAAACGACTACATTGGGGCTCACCACTGTACATCGCACGCACGGGGGTGCGAAAAAACATTCCGCGTCAATTAATATTGAAAATGCAACGTTACGCGTTACAATTTCAACGATGATTAATCGTGACGCCCTCAACACCCTCAGCCAGCGCCTACATGAAGCACCGGCAGCGGTGTTGCTCGGTCCGCGGCAGGTGGGCAAGACCACGCTGGCCTTGGAACTGGCAGAAAACTGGGCATCGGGCGCGGTTTACCTGGATTTGGAGCGCCCTGCCGACCGTATGCGCCTGGACGACGCAGATAGCTTTTTGCGCGCCCAGGGCAACAAGCTGGTCATTCTGGACGAGATTCACCGCATGCCCGGTCTGTTTGAAGTCTTGCGCGGCATCATTGACCAGCGCCGTCGCGATGGTCAGCGCTTCGGGCAATTCTTGCTGCTCGGATCGGCCTCGCTGGACTTGATGCAACAAAGCAGCGAAACGCTGGCTGGGCGCGTTGCCTATGTGGACATCGGACCGGTGCACGCGCTGGAATGGCCTGCACAGGACTTGGACGCTCTTTGGCTGCGCGGGGGTTTTCCCGATAGTCTGCTGGCTGCCGACGATGCGGCTAGCCTTCGCTGGCGCGACGACTTTGTGCGCAGCTACTTGCAACGCGACGTGCCCCTTTTTGCGCCGCGTCTACCGGCAGAAACTATCGGCAGGCTGTGGACCATGCTGGCCCACCAGCAAGGCGCACTGCTACAGCAAAGCCGTCTGGCCAGCGGGCTTGGTGTATCCAGCCCCGCAGTGGACCGCTACATTGATTTGCTGGTCGACCTGCAACTCGTGCTCCGGCTGCGACCTTGGAGCGGCAACATCGGCAAGCGGCTAGTTAAGGCACCCAAACTGTATGTGCGCGACAGCGGCTTGGTGCACGCGCTGCTGGGCTTGGAGAGCATGCACGCGTTGGCGGGGCACCCCGTATGCGGCCCCAGTTACGAAGGGTTCTGCATCAACAATTTGCTGGCAGCTGCCGGACCGGCATGCGCCGCATACAGCTACCGTACCCATGCCGGCGCGGAGATTGACCTGTTGTTGGAAAAAGCCGGCGAGCCCTGGATGGCGATCGAGATCAAACGCTCCAGTGCACCCGCGCTGAGCAAGGGGTTTGACATAGCATGTGCCGATCTACAAGTCGCGCAACGCTATGTGGTCTACCCCGGCATCGAACGCTTCCCGCTGCGATATGGCACCCAGGCTATCGGCCTGACCGAGCTGATGCAGCTACTCAGAAACTCCTGAGAAAGGCGGTACGCACCGCCCTAATTCAGAGCCGCGTCCAGCACCTCGACCCAATGCCGCACCGGTGTGTCGGTGCCGCTTTGCAAATGGGTGATGCAGCCGATGTTGGCGCTGCAAATACCCTGCGGCTTCATATCCGCCAGGTGGCCGAGCTTGCGGTCGCGCAGCTGATACGCCATGTCCGGTTGCAGCACGCTGTAGGTGCCGGCCGAGCCGCAGCACAGATGCGCCTCGCAACTGGCCACGCGGATCGCAAAGCCCAGCGCCGCCATGTGTGTCTCCACGCCGCCTTTGAGCTTTTGGCCGTGCTGCAGCGTACACGGCGGGTGAAAGGCTTGCAGCCCGGCGGCTTGCGCGGCTTCAGGGCGGATAGCGGCTTGCAAAGTCGGGAGCAATGCGGGCAGCAGTTCGCTCAGGTCGCGGGTCAGGGCGCTGATGCGCGCGGCTTTGGCGGCGTAGTGCGGGTCGTCTTGCAAGGCGTGGCCGTAGTCCTTGACCATGACGCCGCAGCCGGAGGCGTTCATCACGATGGCCTCCACCGCAGCGCCCTCCACCAAGGGCCACCAGGCGTCGATATTGGCGCGCATTTGCGCCTTGCCGCCGTCGTGGTCATTGAGGTGGAACTTGACTGCGCCGCAGCAACCGGCTTGCGGCGCGACCACCGTCCGTATGCCGCAGGCGTCGAGCACCCGCGCGGTGGCGGTATTGATATTCGGCCCCATGGACGGCTGCACGCAACCGGCCAGCATCAGCATCTTGCGGGCATGCGTGCGCATGGGCCACTGGCCCGCATCTTGTTTGGCCGGCACCTTGGCCTGCAGGGCTTGGGGCAGCAGCGGACGCAGGGCCTGACCCAGCTGCATGGCGGGGCCGAAAAGCGGCGAGGGCAGCCCCTCTTTGAGCGCCCAGCGCACCGTTTTTTCGGCGGTGGGACGTGGCACTTTTTCGTCCACCAGCTTGCGTCCGATATCGACCAGATGGCCGTATTCGACACCGCTGGGGCAGGTGGATTCGCAGTTGCGGCATGTCAGGCAGCGGTCGAGGTGGAGCTGGGTTTTGCGCGTGGGCTCCGCGCCTTCAAGCACCTGTTTAATCAGGTAAATGCGGCCGCGCGGCCCGTCGAGCTCGTCGCCCAGGAGTTGATAGGTCGGGCAGGTGGCGGTACAAAAGCCGCAATGCACGCAACTGCGCAGGATTTTTTCGGCCGCCAGGCCATCCTGGGTTCCAGCGTATTCAGGGGAAAGGGTGGTTTGCATGGTCTTTAAGCGCCGATGCCCATGCGCCCGGTGGCAAACAAACCATGCGGGTCAAACTGGCGCTGCAATTCGGATTGGATGCGGCGTTGCACCGGCGGCAGCGGGCTGAACACGCCAACCGCTTTATCAGCCTCGCCGCCGGCGCTGCTGGTACGGAACAGGGTGGCGTGTCCGCCCGCTGTTTGGGCCGCCCGGCGTAGAACGGGCGCGGCGTCGGCGGGCGCCCACAGCCAGCGCTGCGCGCCCTGCCACTCGATGAAAACCGGATAGGGCAAATCCAACACCGGCGCGGTTTGCGGCAGGCTCAGGCGCCACAGCGCGTGCTGGGGGCTGGGCGCCCGGGTGAAAAAAGGCAGGGTCTGGTCGGCACAAGCGCGCCAGTCGGGGGCGGCCTGGGTGTTGTCCATCTGCTGGGCTGCACCGCCTGCGGCCTGCATATCGCCCAGCATGCGGGGAATAGCGGTTTGTACCGCTGCGCTTGCGCCGCGCAGACGCACATACAGGTGGTCGGCTGCGGGGCTGGTGCTGTCATCGTGCAACCAGCAACTGGCATTCAAGGGCAGGGGCTGTGCGCCCCAGCCGTGCAGCAGCGCCAGGGCAGCAGCTTGCCCTACGCCGCTGCAGTGCAAGGTGGCCTCGGCGGGTGACAGCGGCAGGACCTTGAGCGAGACTTCTGTGATCAGGCCCAAGGTGCCCCAGGACCCGCACAGCAAGCGGCTGAGGTCGTAGCCCGCCACGTTTTTGATCACCTGCCCGCCGAATGTGAGATGCTCGCCTAGGCCGTTGACCAGGCGCGCGCCCAGTACAAAGTCGCGCACGGCACCGGCGGTGGCGCGGGCCGGGCCACTCAAGCCGCTGGCCAGCACGCCGCCCACGGTGGTGCCCGCGCCGAAATGCGGTGGCTCAAAAGCCAGATGTTGGTGCGCTGCGGCCAGCGCGGCCTCCAGCTCGCGCAGTGGCGTTCCGGTTAGCACCGTGACCACCAGCTCGCTGGGCTCGTAATTGATGATGCCGCTCAGCGCGCGGATGTCCAGCACCTCACCCTGCAAGCCCGGACCCAAAAAGTCTTTGCTTCCGGACCCGCGCAGACGCAGCAAGGGCTTGTGCGGCGAAGTTGCCGCAACGCGGATGCGCTCTGCCAGCGCGTTGACGGGATCAAACGGGTCCATCCTTCAATGGTACGGCTTGTAAAGCCGGGCCAAGTCCCCGCCAGGCGTGAATTTTTTGAACGCGTGGTCTCTGAAATCTTGGCATTGCTGCAGCCACATAATGGATCGTATGGTCGTCCAACTGCCCACCGTCTTGATTTTGGCCGCCGGGCGCGGAGAGCGGTTTCGCGCCGCAGGCGGCACCGACAAGCTGCAGGAAATGCTGCTGGGGCGGCGGGTGCGCGACTGGGTGACGCAGGCGGCGCGCGACAGCGGCATGCCCTGGCACGTGGTGGAAGCGGCGCACACCGCGCACATCAGCACCCCGGGCATGGGCGACAGCATTGCCTGCGGCGTGGCGGCTACGGCCGGCGCGGCGGGGTGGTTGATCCTGCCGGCCGATTTGCCCTTGATTCAAACCGCCAGCCTGCTCGCCGTGGCGCAGATGCTCCAAAACCACACGGTGGTTGTACCGCTTTGCGCGGGGCAGCGCGGCCACCCGGTGGGGTTCGGGCGGCAGGCCGGGGAAGAATTGCTGGCCTTACGGGGTGACGGCGGGGCGGCCTCGGTGGTGGCGGCTTGGAAGCAGCGGGGCGGAGTGGGCACGCTGGAGCTGACAGATGTGGGCTGCATCACCGACGTGGACACCCCCGAGGCCCTGCGCGCAGCCCAGGCCTTGGCGCTGCAACGGCAAAAGGCGCAATCAGCCGGGGAGTGAAATCAGTCGGCGAATGCGTGAACCGGTAGACCCGGCAGTGGCGCGCGCATAGCGAACACACAACCGGAGTCAGGGTAGAGCGCCAGTTCGGCGTCCGAGCGGCCATGGCGCACCGTTGTCAAGTACAGGGTTTGCAAATCGGCGCCGCCAAAACACGGCATGGTCGGGCACTGCGACGGGGCGGCGTACTGCGCGAGCAAGCGCCCATCGGGCGCAAACTGGCACACGCGCGCACCTTCGTACATGGCCACCCAGTAATTCCCTTGGACATCCACCGCCGCGCCGTCGGGCCGGCCGGCATAGCTGCTGTCGCTGAATTGCCAGCCTGAAGGCTTGGGTTGGAAGTGCGCGAACGGCCGGTGCCCGCGCAAGGTGTTGGCGGGCAGATCGAAGTCCCAGGCATCAATACGGTGTTGCGGCGTATCCACCCAATAGACCACGGTGTTGTCAGGGCCGAAGCCCAGGCCGTTGCCGGTCAGCGCGTCGCCAAGCTGGTGCGTGATGCGCGGCGGTTTGCCGGCCTCCCGCGCGTCCACGGTGTACAGCGCTGCGGCTTGCCGGGTTTTGGTCTCGTCGACCGTGCCGACCCAAAAACGCCCCAGCGCATCGCACTTGCCGTCGTTGGCACGCACGGTGGCCGCGTCATAGGGCAGCGTGGCGATCTGCGTCAACGCGCCACCCCACTGCGGAGCCCGGAAAATGCCATGGCGCAGGGCGATGACCAGACCGCCGCTGCGCGCCGGCGCAATGCAACCCGGCTCTGCGGGCATGTCCCAGGTCTGCAAAGCACCCGCGTGCATGCGCAGCAACTGCTTGCCTGCAATATCAACCCAATACAGGGTCTGCTCCTGCGGATGCCAAAAGGGTGACTCGCCCAGTTGGCAGGTATGCGGATCCATGCGCTGCCAGGTCGGGTGTATCAGGTCGGGGGCTGCGGTCATACGGAACTCCGAAAAAGTGATGCAGACATTGTGCACCGGCACAACAAAAAACCCGCTGGGGCTTACGCCCCAACGGGTTTGCGGATGCGGGGCACAGGGCCCCGGCCGTTCGATCAGCGGCTGTAAGCGGTTTCGCCGTGCGAAGTGATGTCCAGGCCTTCGCGCTCGTCTTCTTCGTTGACGCGCAAGCCAATGGTCATGTCTACGATTTTGTAAGCGATCAGCGAGACCACGCCCGACCACACCACGGTGATCAACACGGCCTTGGTCTGGGTCCAGACCTGGGTTGCGATGACATACGCGTCCGGGGCGATCATGGCCACCGTTGTCCAGTCAGCGACGGCGCTGGGGCCACCCAGGTTGGGCGAGTTGAATACGCCGGTCAGGATCGCACCCAGAATGCCGCACACACCGTGCACGCCGAAGACGTCCAGGGTGTCGTCCGCGCCCAGGATCTTCTTGAGGCCATTCACGCCCCACAGACCGGCAAAACCAGACACAAAGCCGATCACCAAAGCGCCACCGACACCGACATTGCCGCAGGCCGGCGTGATCGCCACCAGACCGGCAACTGCGCCGGATGCCGCACCCAGCATGGATGCTTTGCCGCGCATCAGCGCCTCACCAATACACCACGCAATCACCGCCGCCGCAGTCGCGAGGAAGGTGTTGACAAAAGCCAGTGCGGCGAACCCGTTGGCTTCCAGCGCGGAGCCGGCGTTGAAACCAAACCAGCCCACCCACAGCAGCGCAGCGCCCACCATAGTCAAAGTCAGGCTGTGCGGGGCCATGGCTTCCTTGCCGTAGCCAATGCGCTTGCCCACCATGAATGCGCCGACCAAGCCGGCCACAGCCGCGTTGATGTGCACCACCGTACCGCCGGCAAAGTCCAGCGCGCCCATTTGCCAGAGGTAACCGGCTTTGGCGTTCATCGCATCTACCACATCAGCGCCGGTGTAAGCGTCAGGGCCCATCCAGAACCAGACCATGTGCGCAATCGGGGCGTAGCTGAAGGTGAACCACAACACACAGAACATGAGCACCGCGGAGAACTTCATGCGCTCGGCAAAAGAGCCGACGATCAGCGTGCAGGTAATGGCCGCAAAGCTGGCCTGGAAGGCAGCAAACACCAGCTCAGGAATGTAGACACCCTTGCTGAAAGTGGCCGCTGGCGAAAAAGTTCCGGCCACGTTATCCCAGGTGCCTTTCATGAACAGGCGATCCAAGCCGCCGATGAACGCGTTGCCTTCCGTGAACGTGATGCTGTACCCATAGATGAACCACAGCACCACAATCAGCGAAAAGGTCACCATCACCTGCATCAGGATCGACAGCATATTTTTGCTGCGCACCAGACCGCCGTAGAACAAGGCCAAGCCGGGCACCGCCATCATGATCACCAACAGGGTGGAGACCATCATCCAGGCGGTGTCGCCCTTGTTGGGAACCGGCGCAGCAGCAGGGGCTGCGGCGTCGGCTGTTGTGCCAACTGCGGCAGCCGGCGCAGCGTCGGCGGCGGCGGCGGGTGCAGCGGCAGCCGGTGCAGCATCCTCAGCAAGCGCCGGAGCCACGGGCGCAAGTGCGAACAGCCCCAAGGCCATCGCAAAAGTCAAAAGTAGTTTTTTCATGGTGTTTCCTTCGATTTTTTTGGTAGATCGTGGCGGGGCGATTACAGGGCTTCGGTGCCGGTTTCGCCGGTGCGGATGCGCACCACCTGCTCCAGGTCGTACACAAAAATCTTGCCGTCACCGATCTTTCCGGTGCGGGCGGCGCCCTCAATGGCCTCGATCACGCGGTCCAGCAGGCCGCTGTCCACCGCCGCTTCGATCTTCACTTTCGGCAAAAAGTCGACCACGTACTCGGCGCCCCGGTACAACTCGGTATGGCCTTTCTGGCGTCCAAAACCTTTGACCTCGGTGACTGTGATGCCTTGGACGCCGATGGCGGACAAGGCTTCGCGGACCTCGTCGAGCTTGAAGGGTTTGATAACCGCTGTGACTAGTTTCATAAGAATGACCTCGTTTCTTGGAAAAGGGGCTTTGGGGCGCCAGACTTGGGCTTGACGCCGCTCCGAAAAATGGGATACAGATGGGTTTAGCAGGAGCCGTGCCACGACTTGCGGGCCTAAAAAGGCTGAATTTGCCCAAATAAGGCCCCATTTCAGGCAAAAGGGGCGCTAGAATAGCTGTATAAACATACAGAATGCACCATTAAAGTGCATTTACATCCGTTGGATTGGTTTCGAAGTTTTTTGCACCAATTTGGGGGATTTATGGCTTTATCGTGGGTTCAAGGACGTGCGCTGCTAGGTTTGGAGGCCGTGAAAGTCACCGTGGAAGTCCATCTGGCCAATGGCCTGCCCAGCTTCACGCTGGTCGGCCTGGCCGATGTAGAGGTGAAAGAAGCGCGCGAACGGGTGCGCTGCGCCATCCAAAACGCCGGGCTGGAATTCCCGCACAACAAACGCATCACGGTCAACCTGGCACCGGCGGATTTGCCCAAAGATTCGGGCCGCCTCGATTTGCCTATCGCCCTGGGCATCTTGGCGGCCAGCGGCCAGATTGACGGCGCGGGCCTGGCGGCTTACGAGTTCGCCGGCGAACTCTCTTTGAGTGGCGCGCTGCGCCCGGTACGCGGCGCTTTGGCCATGGGCCTGGCCTTGCACACGGCCGGGGTGCGCAGTGCGCTGGTGCTGCCGCCCGGCAGCGCGGAAGAGGCGGCGCTGGTACCGGGCTCGCGCGTGTACCGTGCAGCGCACCTGCTGGATGTGGTGCGCCAGTTTCTGCCCGGCGCACACCAAGAGGGCCCCCCCGATGCCGACGAGGGCTGGAGCCGTTTGCAAGCCAGCGTGCCTGCCGTTGCAGCAGGCGGCCCCGATCTGGCGGACGTCAAAGGCCAGGCCGGCGCCAAGCGTGCGCTGGAAATTGCGGCGGCGGGCGGCCATAGCCTTTTGCTCGTTGGATCGCCGGGGGCCGGCAAATCGATGTTGGCGCAGCGCTTTGCCGGGCTGCTGCCTGACATGAGCACCCAACAAGCGCTGGAG
>CANFTU010000089.1 GCA_947450005.1 Comamonadaceae bacterium
GCGGCGGTCAAACTCCACCATGCCCGAGCCCTCGCGCATGGCGGGGGTGATGGCCACCAGCTTGGGGTCACAGGCCGCCATGTCACACAGCCATTGGCCGAAGACGTGGGTGAAGGTCGGCTTTTGCGGGGCGGTCGCAGGTTTGAGGCCCACTGCCGGATCGAATTTGCCCGGCCCGTGGTAGGCCACCGGGTCGGCCTCTGCCAGCGCGTAACCATGGCCTTTTTGGGTGACCACGTGCAAAAACTGCGGCCCGCTGGCATTGCGCACTTTATGCAACGCGTTGACCAGCGCGTCCACGTCGTGGCCGTCCACCGGGCCCACGTAGTTGAAGCCCAACTCCTCAAAAATGGTCGGAAAGCCGGCTGCGCGGCGCGCTTGTGCCTCAATCTGTTTAGCCAGTTCGCGCAAGGGCGGCGCTACCTGCAAGACGACCTTGCCAGTCTCGCGTACCGCCGCGTAAAAGGAACCACTGAGCAGCTTGCCCAGGTAGCGGTTGAGCGCGCCCACGGGCGGGCTGATCGACATGTCGTTGTCGTTGAGGATGACCAGCACACGGGCCTTGCTGATGCCGGCGTTGTTCATCGCCTCGTAGGCCATGCCCGCCGTCATCGCACCGTCGCCGATGATGGCCACCGCATGGCGGTCCGAGCCCTGGTGCTGCGCCGCCAGCGCCATGCCCAAAGCAGCGGAGATGCTGGTGGAAGAATGGGCCGTGCCGAAGGTATCGAACTCGCTTTCGCTGCGCCGGGGAAAACCGCTCAGGCCGCCCTGCTGGCGCAAAGTGGACATGCGCTCGCGCCGCCCGGTCAAAATTTTGTGCGGATAGGTTTGGTGGCCCACGTCCCACACCAGTCGGTCCTCCGGGGTGTTGTAGACATAGTGCAAAGCCACCGTCAGCTCGACCGTGCCCAGGTTGGAGCTGAGGTGCCCGCCCGTCTTGGACACGCTGTCGAGCAAAAAAGCCCGCAATTCAGCCGCCAAAGCCGGCAGCTGCGCACGCGTCAGGCGGCGGAGATCGGCAGGCCCCTGGATCGATGCAAGTAAATTTTCCATGTTGTCAACCCTACTTGACACTTTTGATGTAAATTACTGTAACAAGAATCTGACGTTAGTCAAGGCGGTTTTTCCCGAAAAAGGGGTTTCAGCGAAAAAATATGTCGCCGGACCGCCCGGCTCGTCAGCATCGGCAACCGTGCCACCCGCAAACGAAGGCCCGCTCCATGCAAACCGCAGCCCCGCAACTCGCCCGCGCCATCGTCTTCGTCAGCCCGCAGGTGCTGGCGGTGCAGAGCCTGCAACTCGCCGAGATGGGGCCCGCCGACGTGGAGGTGGAGGTGGCGTACAGCGGCATCAGCACCGGCACCGAGCGCCTGCTGTGGGACGGGACCATGCCGCCCTTTCCCGGCCTGTCCTACCCTTTGGTGCCGGGCTACGAGTCCGTGGGCACGGTGGTGCGCCGGGGGGCGGACGCCAAGCTGGAGATCGGCGAGACCGTGTTTGTGCCGGGCTCCTACAGCTTCAAAGAGGCCGCCAATGTGTTTGGCGGCTCGGCCGAGCGCCTGATCCTGGCGGACAGCCGCGCGGTGCGCCTGCCGGCCGGCATTGGCGCGCGCGGCGTGCTGCTGGCACTGGCGGCCACTGCGTACCACGCCATGTCGGGCGGGCGCCCTGACCTGCCCTTGGGCGTGCCCGACCTGGTCATCGGCCACGGTGTCATGGGGCGCTTGCTGGCGCGCCTGAATCTGGCGCTGGATTTACCGCCGCCCACGGTGTGGGAAACGCAGGCCACGCGGCGCACAGGCGACCACGGCTACCCGGTGATCCACCCCGATGAGGACAGCCGCAAAAACTACCGCGGCGTGTACGACGTCAGCGGCGACGCCAGCCTGCTCAACACCCTGATCGGGCGATTGCAGCCCGGTGGGGGCGGCGAGGTGGTGCTGGCCGGCTTTTACAAAGAAGAGCTGCGCTTTGCCTATGCGCCCGCCTTCATGCGCGAGGCGCGCATCCGCATTGCGGCGCAGTGGTCGCCCGGCGATCTGCTAGCGGTCACCGCGCTGGTGCAGAGCGGAAAGCTCGACCTGGATGGGCTGATCACCCACACCGAAAGCCCGGAAAACGCCCAGGCGGCGTACACCACGGCTTTCACCGACCCGAACTGCCTGAAAATGGTGCTGGCTTGGCGGGCGTGATGTCCACGCTGCCGCCACACATCGGGGAGCTGGTATGGACATGCTGATCGCAGGTTTGGTGATTTTTCTGGGCATCCACGCCTTGCGCGTGTGGGGCGAGGGTTTGCGCAGCGCGCTGCTGTTGCGGCTGGGCCCGCTGGGTTTCAAGGGCGTGTATTCCATCGCCTCGCTGGCGGGCTTTTATCTGCTGATCGTGGGTTACGGGCAGGCCCGTCTGGCGCCGGTGGCACTGTGGACGCCGCCGCACGGCATGGCGCACGCGACCGTGGCCTTGATGTGGGTGTCGATGGTGCTGCTGGCCGCCGCTGAAATTCCACGCAACGGTATCAAAGCCCGCTTGCGTCACCCTATGGTTCTGGGCGTCAAAGTCTGGGCGCTGGCGCATATTCTGGCTAACGGCACCCTGCATGATGTGCTGCTCTTTGGCGGCTTTCTGGTCTGGGCGGTGCTGAGCTTTCGCGCCGCCCGCCAACGCGACCGCGCAGCCTGGGAAGCCGGTGAAACGAACGAGGTCCCACCCGTATCCGGGGCCGCGACCATTGGCGCGGTGCTGGCCGGCACGGCAGCCTGGGTCGCGTTTATTCTGGTGGTGCACGTCTGGCTGATTGGCGTGGCCCCGCTTCCCGGCATGGCGGTTTGAGCCGGCCGCACGCATGACCCCAACCGACAAAACGAGAGAACGCGCATGGCATTGACTTTCCCCTTTGCGGCCATTGTTGGCCAGGAAGAAATGACGCTGGCGATCCAGGTGGTCGCCGTCGACCCCAGCATCGGCGGCGTGCTGGTGCTCGGCGACCGGGGCACCGGCAAATCGACGGCGGTGCGGGCCCTGGCCGATTTGTTGCCGCCGATCCGCGTCGTGCAGGGCTGCCCCTACGGATGCGACCCGGCAGCCACCAACCCCTGCAGCCACTGCCAAGCGGCGCGGGCGGCCTCGGGCAAAAAACTCCCGACACTGGAGCGCCCGGTACCCGTGGTCGATCTGCCCTTGGGCGCCACCGAAGACCGCGTGGTCGGCGCGCTCGATCTCGAGAAGGCCCTGACGCAAGGCGTGAAGGAATTTGCCCCCGGCCTGCTGGCGCAGGCCAACCGGGGGTTTTTGTACATCGACGAGGTCAATTTGCTGGAAGACCATCTGGTCGATTTGCTCATTGACGTGGCCGCATCCGGCGAAAACCTGGTGGAGCGCGAGGGCCTGAGCGTGCGCCACCCTGCCCGCTTTGTGCTGGTGGGCAGCGGCAATCCCGAAGAAGGCGAATTGCGCCCGCAGTTGCTGGACCGCTTTGGCTTGTCGGTGGAAGTACGCACACCACAAGACATCGCCCTGCGCGTGCAGGTCATCAAACGCCGCGATGCCTTTGAGCGCGACCCGGTGGGTTTCCGCGCCCAATGGGAAGCCGATAACCAAAAACTGCGCAAAAACATCCTCAAAGCCCGCAGTGCGCTGGAACGCCTGGAAGTGGGCGACGAGATGCTGCACCAATGCGCCGCGCTGTGCCAAAAACTGGGCACCGACGGCCTGCGCGCCGAGCTCACCCTTCTGCGCACCACCCGCGCCATGGCGGCCTTGCGCGGGGCGAAAAAAGTCACGCTGGCGCACCTGCGCGAGATCGCGCCCATGGTGCTGCGCCACCGCCTGCGGCGCAACCCGCTGGACGACACCGGATCGAGCGTGCGGGTGCAGCGCGCCATGGACGAGGTTCTGGGCGCTGGTGCGGGCTCCAGATAGGCCCTCCGGTATCCGGCGCGCATGACCCAGGACCTTCGCACCGCCAGCCCGCCACCTGCGCAGGACGCGCAGCGGGACGCGCCGCCTTCGGTTCAGTGGAGCGACGCGCAACTCCTGCTGCTGGCCTTGCAAGTCGACCCGCTGGGTTTTGGCGGCGTATGGCTGCGCGCCGGGCACGGGCCGGTGCGCGAAGCCTGGCTGGCGCAACTGGCCCGCGCCATGGGTCGGCGCCCCTTGGTCAAAGTGCCGCACCATGTCGATGCCGAGCGGCTGCTGGGCGGCACCGACCTGACCCACACGCTGCAAACCGGCAAGCTGCAATGGCAGGACGGTGTGCTCGCCCAAGCCCACGGCGGGATTGCCACCCTGGCCATGGCCGAGCGCCTGAGCCCGGCCATTGCGGCGCAAATGCTTTACACCCTGGACAAGGGCCAGATCCGGCAGAACCAGGGTGAACAGGATTGCCGCTTCGGCATCATCGCGCTGGACGAATCCGGCGAAGACGAACCAGGTTTGACGCCCGCGCTGGCCGAGCGCCTGGGGGTTTGGCTCAGCCTGGACACCGTCAGCCGGCTCGATAGCCAAAGCACCCTGGAACTCCTCAGCGCCGACGAGCTGTCCCGCACCCAAGCCGACCTGAACCATGTGCAGGCGCACGACCAGGATCTGGGCGCGCTGTGCCAGGCCGCGCTGGCGCTGGGCATCGACAGCTTGCGCGCGCCATTGCTGGCTTTGCAGGTGGCGCGTGTGCACGCGGCGCTGAACCAGCGCGACACCGTGGCGCAGGAAGACCTCGCACTGGCCGCGCGCTGGGTGCTCGCGCCGCGCGCGACCGTGCTACCTCCGCCCCCGCAGGAGCCCCCGCCCGAAGAAGCCGATAGCCAACCGCCACCGCCCGAAGAGCCCCCCCCGCAGGAAGAGCCGCCGGACGACCGCCCTGCGCCACCGCCGCCCGAAGAACAAAGCCCATCCGAGCAGCTAGAGATGCCCACGGACCAGGAACTGGCCGACATACTGGTTGCCGCCGCCGCGGCCGCCCTGCCCCCGCATGTGCTGGACCGCATGCTGCTGCAGCGCCAGAACGCATCCAAAGGCGTGCGCACCGCCTCCAGCGGCAGCAGCGGACAGGCGCAAAAGCACACGATGCGCGGGCGCCCGTTGAGCCCGCGCGCCGGCAAGCCCCACGCCGGGGCGCGCCTGCATTTGCTGGCCACCCTGCGCGCGGCCGCACCCAAACAAACACTGCGCCGCAAGCCCTCGGATGCGGGGGCGGTTGCGCGCAATCGCATCAGCCTGTGGCCCGAGGACTTTCATATCCAGCGCTTCGAGCAGCGCACCCCCTCGTGCCTGATATTTGCGATTGACGCCTCGGGCTCCGCAGCGCTGGAGCGCTTGGCCGAGGCCAAAGGCGCGGTGGAAATCCTGCTGCAACAGTCCTACGCCCGGCGCGACAGCGTGTGTGTGCTGACTTTTCGCGGCGCCAATGCCGAGGTGCTGCTGCCGCCCACGCGCTCGCTGGTGCGGGCTAAGCGCGCGCTCGCGGGCTTACCCGGGGGTGGTGGTACGCCGCTGGCCATGGCGCTGCAGCTGGGCCTGGAGCAGGCGATGCAGGTGCAACGTGCGGGCATGACGCCCAGTTTGGTGGTGCTCAGCGACGGGCGCGCCAACATCGATCTGGCCGGTCTGGGCGGGCGGGCGCAGGCTGGTGCCGACGCGCTGGCCCTGGCGCAGCGCTGGGCGTTGAGTCCCTGGGCCGCGCTGTGGATTGATACCGCGCCCAAACCCGAACCGCTGGCGCAAGCGCTGGCCCGCAGCATGGGCGCGCAGTACCTGCCCATGCCCTATGTGCAGGCGCAGCGCATGGCGGCTGCCATGCAAACCCTGCGGAGCTGAAGCGCCGTGCTGGATGGGCTGTACCCGCCGCTGCAAGCCGCAGATCTGGGCGCGGACTGGCCGCATCGCGAGCACAGCCGTTTTGTGCAAACACCAGGGGTGCGCTGGCATGTGCAGGTGGCAGGCAGCGGGCCAGTGCTGTTGCTACTCCACGGTGCGGGGGCTTCCACACACACCTGGCGGGACGTGCTACCCCGGCTGAGCGCAGATTTCACCGTGGTCTGCCCCGACCTGCCCGGCCACGCGCTCAGCCACATCGCCCCGGGCTGGCGGCCCGGCCTGCGGGAGATGGCGCATGCTTTGGACCATCTGCTGAGTGCGCTGGATCTGCAGCCGCAGGTCGTCGTCGGGCATTCGGCCGGGGGCGCGGTGGCGGCGCAATGGCTGCTGGACCACCCAAGTCACACCTGCGCTGCCGAACCCACCTTAATCGGGCTGAATCCGGCATGGCTGCCCATACCGGGCATGGCCAGCTGGATGTTCCCGGTGGCGGCCAAGGTACTGGCCCTCAATCCGCTGTCGGCGCTGTGGATCGCGCGCCACGGAAAGCGCCCGGAGGTGGTGAAACGGCTGGTGGACGAAACCGGCTCGCGACTCGACGCGCAAGGCGTGGACTATTACGCACGCCTGATCCGGCAACCCGCCCATGTGCGTGGCGTGCTGGCCATGATGGCGGCATGGGACATGGGGGCGCTAGGGCGGCGCATGGGCACGCTGCGCGGCCCGGTTTTTATGCACCTGGGCGGCCGTGATACGACGGTTCCGACCAGCTGGTCGGGGCGCACCTACAGCGTTGTGGCCCAGGCGCGCGGCATCACCGCGCCCGAACTGGGCCATCTGGCGCACGAAGAAGCGCCTGCTGTGGTGGCCGAACAGATCCGCAGTTGGGCGCTCGCATCCATCAACCAAACGGCCCGTTGAGCTCCACGGTGGCCAGATTCAAAAGGCCGGCCGCGCTGACCCACAGAAGGTAGGGCAGATTCATCCAACCCGCCGGTGGCGTGATGCGGCGCAACACCAGCACCACGCCCAGCACCGACAACCACAAAGCCACCCACTCCAGCAAAGCCCAATCGGGCCGCTGCACGCTGAAATACAGGTAGCTCCACAACACGTTGAAAACCGCGTTGCAGGCAAACACCATGAGCAAGGCGCGGCGTTCGGCGCGGTTGATCGCGGCATACCAGCCGATCCAGCCGCTGACCGCACACAGCGTGAAAATCGTGGTCCAAATCGGACCGAAGGCGACGTCCGGCGGCTTCCAATCCGGCTGGCGCAAGGCCAAATACCAGGGTCCGATATCGGTCAGCGAGGCACCCACCGATGCCACGCCCAGACTGAGGGCGAAAGCCAGCGGCAGGCCGGGCCACAGCGGCGGGCGTGATCCTTGAAAAATCAAGCCCGCGCCATCCCGAACAGATGCGCCAGATCTTTGAAAAAGATGCGCACATGGGCCATCGGTTTCTTGCGCACCAGCTCTTTGTTCATGTAGGACTCGAAGGTCAGTTGCTGCACATCTTTGTCCTCGCAAATTTTCACAAAGCGCTCGCGCCGCTTATCGTTCTGGTACCAAAAATACTGCAAAACACCGAGCACCCAGAAGACTTTGCCATGCAAGCGCATGAACTGCTTGCGCGCTTGCTTCAACAGCGCCGGGTTGTTATGCAGAATGGCCTGGTTAACCGCATGCGCGGCGACGCGTCCGCCGAACATCGCGTAGTAAATACCTTCGCCCGATGCGGGCGCCACCACGCCGGCGGCATCACCGGCCAGCACCACATTGCGGCCGTTTTCCCAGCGCGGCAAGGGTTTGAGTGGAATCGGTGCGCCTTCGCGGCGCAGGGTCTCAAGGTGCGCCAGGCCGCCCAATTCGCGCAGGCGGCCGACGGCGGAGCGCAGCGAATAGCCTTTGTCGGCGCTGCCCGTGCCAATGCTCATGGTGTCACCGTGGGGGAAGACCCAGCCGTAAAAGTCCGGCGAGAGCAGACCGTTGTAGTACACGTCGCAGCGGTCCGGGTCGTGACTGGCATCCCCCTGCGGGGCCTTGACGATCTCGTGGTAGGCGAACACGTATTTGGTTTTCTCGTAGCCCTCAATGGTCTGGCGTGCCACCTCGGACTTGGCGCCGTCCGCGCCGATCACATAGCGGGCGCGCACGCTGATGGGTGCATGGTCGTCGTTTTTGCCGGCGGGCGTGTAGTGCACGCGGGCCACGCCGTCTGCGTCTTCAGTGATTTTGTCAAACACCGCACGCACGCGCTGGGCGCCATTGGCTTGGGCCCGCGCACGCAGCCACTCATCGAACGCATCGCGATTGACCATGCCCACAAAGCCGTCTTCAATCGGAATATCCACTTTTTTATCGGTGGGCGAAATCATGCGCGCGCAGCGTGCTTTGGCCACCAGCAGATGGTCGGGGATATGGAAGTCTTTGATCAAGCGCGGCGGGATCGCGCCGCCGCAGGGTTTGGTGCGGCCCTGGCGGTCCAGCAGCAAGACCGAGCGGCCTTCTTGTGCCAGGTCGTCGGCAGCGGTTGCGCCGGCGGGGCCACCGCCGACAACGACGAC
>CANFTU010000090.1 GCA_947450005.1 Comamonadaceae bacterium
ATGGCCCAGTCGCAAGGGCGCATGCTCTCGCGTTTGTTGTATGACATCCCGCAGGTCGGTGCGGCGCTGTCATCGGCTTGGATCGTGGTGGTGCGCGACACGCTGATCATCATCGGGTTGACCGGCTACCTGATTTACACGGCGTGGGAGCTGACGTTGCTGATTCTGGCCATCGCACCCGTCGTGGCGTGGCTGATCACCATCGCCAGCAAAAAGTTGCGTGGCGGCAACCAGGCGATGCAGGAAAGCGCCGGCGCCATGACCGGCGCCATTGAAGAAAGTCTGGCCGGCGTTCGAGAAATCAAAATTTTCGGCACACACGCCCACGAGGCGCAGCGCTTTGCCACGATCACCGAAGACCTGCGAGCCAACACCATGCGCACGGTGCGCATCAGCGCGCTGAATGTGCCGCTGGTGCAAGTTCTGGCCGCACTGGCGGTTGCGGCAGTGATTTGGCTGGCTTCCAATTTATCGGCGCAAGATCGCTTGAGCCCGGGGACATTTGTCGCCTTTGTGGCGGCCATGGCGATGCTGTTTGAGCCGATCCGCCGACTCACCAATATCAACGACGTGATCCAGCGCGGCCTAGCCGGTGCCCAGTCGCTCTTTGCTTTGCTCGACACCCCTCCCGAGCCAGCCAGAGACATGGCCGGACGCGCCATCCCGCGGGCGCTCGGGCATGTGCGCTTTGAGGGCGTGAGTTTTCGCTACCCCGGCCAGGAAGCCTGGGCGGTACAGGACCTCAGTTTGGAGCTGCGTCCCGGCGAAACCCTGGCCTTGGTGGGCGCTTCGGGCAGCGGCAAGACCACCATCGTGCAATTGATGGCGCGGTTTTTTGAGCCGACCCATGGACGCATATTGCTGGACGGCGAGGATATCGCACAGATGGATTTGGTCGCCTTGCGCACCCAATTGGGTTGGGTGGGCCAGCACGTGGTGCTGTTCGATGACACGGTCGCCGCCAACATCGCTTATGGGCGCCCGGAGGCCACGGCGGCGCAGATTGCCCGGGCCGCTGGCAGCGCAAACGCCCTCGAATTCATTGAAGCCCTCCCCCACGGTTTGCAGTCACGCATCGGCGTCAACGGCGGCCAGTTATCCGGCGGGCAACGGCAGCGGATTGCGATTGCACGGGCCTTTGTCAAAGATGCGCCCATTCTCTTGCTCGACGAAGCGACATCGGCGCTGGATAACGCGTCCGAACGCGCGGTCAAAGACGCAGTGGCCTTGTTACGCCAACAACGCTCGGTGCTGGTGGTTGCGCACCGCTTGTCAACGGTGCGCGATGCAGACCGCATCATCGTGATGGAACATGGACGCGCCCTCGAGGCGGGCACGCACGATGAATTGGCAGCAGCCAACGGCATCTACGCCCGCTTGCTGGCCAGCGGCACTGACACGCTCGCGACCTGAAACACGCATGCGTCCATCCGCTGACAGATTCACCCGGATGTGGCGTTACCTTGTTGCAGGCGTCGTGTGCTCTATTTTGGTGGCCGTGGAACTGGCCTGGCGCGGCAATCCGCTTGCACCGGCGAAAGCGCTTGTGCTGGAGCCCACTGTCCAGACCCCGTCGCAATTGGTGCGTACAGGGCAAGGCCACATACCCATGCCTGAAGGTGCCTTGAGCGCGCATGCCTGCGACCTGCTGGTGATGCCTGAAGGCCACCCCTGGTCTCTCATGGCTTTTTGGTTTTCGGGTTCCCGGGAAGCCGCACCGGATGTCCAAATTGCCAGCGCCCACCTGGAGCGTGGCAGCGACAACTGGAGCCCCGCCCGCTACGCCGTGGGCCGGCAAGACCTGGGCTTTGGCACGACCCGGCTGGGTAACCCGGTTTCCTGGCTGGACAGCAAAGGGCGGGTGCACTTGTTCGTTGTCGCCACCGGACTCGGCGGCTGGGCGGCAGCGCGCATCGTGCACCTGCGCCAGCGGGATGCGCAATCCATCGCCGAGCCACGTGGTTTTGAAGTCGAGCAGGTGTTGCCGCTGTCTTGGCTGTGGAACTACAGCCACCTGGTGCGGAGCACACCCCTGCCGCTCAGCGACGCCGGGATGGTGTTGCCGGCCTACTTTGAAATGGGTCATCCAAGCTTCCCGCTTGCCCTGCGCTTCGACGCGGACGGCCGCCTGCGCAGCATGACCCGTATGGCCCAAAGCCAGCAAATGCTGCAGCCCGCGCTGATGCCTTTGAGCGAAACCCGCTGGCTGGCTTTGATGCGCGATGGTAGCCCGCAGCGCCGCATCCGGGTCAGCCAAACGGCTGATGCCGGCGCGCGTTGGCAGGACGCGCCCAACCTCGATCTGCCCAACCCCGATTCTTCCGTCGCCACACTGCGCTTGCCCGACGGCACGATGCTGCTGGCGCATAACAACACCTCAGAAGGGCGGCATCGGCTGGACCTGAGTGCATCTCTGGACGGGCGCCAGTGGCAGCACATGATGACCCTGGCGCAAGGTGGCCCGGGCACGGAATATTCCTATCCCTCCATGGAATGGGCAGACCAGCAGGTCTGGGTGAGCTACACCGACCAGCGCCAGAACATCGCGTGGCAGCGTTTTGCGGTCGTTCCCCAAAGGCCCTGAAATATGGTGATCGCGCCTGACTTCGCCTTGCTGTTACAGCCCCTGCTGGACATGGATAGCCCCGTGTTTCCGCCGGCTGCAGTGCGTCAGGTTTGCGAGCACGTGCTGTGGGGCGTGGTGTTGGCAGCGGCCGGCTGGCGTATGGCATCTGTGTTGCAGCCGCCTTGGCGGCTGGCTTTGGCTGCTCTGATGGGAGTTGGTTCGTCCCTTGCGGGCCCTCTGTCCCCTGCTTACTGGCTGGAGCTCGCATTTGCATCACCCAGTTGGACCAGCGTCCTGTTATGTGGCCTGTGGTTATGGGGGCAAACCCGATCGCAAGCGCGGTCCAGCGACATCCGGACATCCAGGCCAACAAACTCCATTCCCCTGCCCTGGGTGCTATGCGGCATCGCGATGGGTTGGGTGCTGGCGCTGGACACCTTTGGGGCATTACCGGTACGGCATTCCCTATATGCCTTGGGCTTCAGTCCGCTAGCAAGCCTGATCCTGATGGTCGCCGCCGCGGCAACATGGGTGCTTTCGGCGCGTTGGGTCCACGCGCTGCCACTGGTGGCACTGGCTCTATTTGTACTCACCCGCTTGCCCAGTGGCAATGTGTGGGATGCGGTTCTCGATCCGCTGCTCTGGATGTATCTGCACATCCACCTGGCCAGTCAGGGATGGCGCTCCTTACGCGCCCGGTAACTCACGCACGCGCGTGGCCGGCCTGCTCATCCGCGTGGTAACTGGAGCGCACCATTGCGCCGACTGCGGCGTGCTTGAAGCCCATGGCATAGGCCTCCTCTTCAAAGACCTTGAACTGGTCCGGGTGCACATAGCGGCGAACCGGTAAGTGGCTGGCAGAGGGGGCCAGATACTGACCGATCGTGAGCATGTCGATGCCGTGGGCCCGCATGTCGCGCATGACCTGCAGCACTTCCTCGTCGGTCTCACCCAAGCCGACCATGATGCCGCTCTTGGTCGGGATGTCGGGGAACAAGACCTTGAATTTCTGCAGCAGGTTCAAACTGAACGCGTAGTCCGAGCCTGGCCTGGCCTCTTTGTACAAACGCGGAACCGTCTCGATGTTGTGGTTCATCACATCCGGCGGGGCGGTCCGCAGAATCGACAACGCCCGGTCATCGCGACCGCGGAAATCGGGCACCAGCACTTCAATTTCCGTGGAAGGTGAAGCGGCACGAATGGCTTCGATGCAGGCCACAAAATGCCCCGCGCCTCCGTCGCGCAAATCATCACGGTCCACGCTGGTAATCACCACATATCGCAACTGCAAGGCCGCAATCGTCTTGGCCAGGCTGGCGGGTTCGTCGGGGTTGAGCGGGTCCGGGCGGCCATGGCCCACATCACAAAAAGGGCATCGGCGGGTGCACTTGTCACCCATGATCATGAAAGTTGCGGTTCCCTTGCCGAAACACTCGCCGATGTTGGGACAGGACGCCTCCTCGCACACCGTGACCAATTGGTTTTCGCGCAGGATGCGCTTGATGTCATGAAAACGGCTGCTCGGGCTGGCGGCCTTGACGCGGATCCAATCGGGCTTTTTCAGGACTTCGGCGGCTTGGACTTTGATGGGGATACGGGCCAATTTGGCGGCGGCCTTCTGTTTCACGCTGGGGTCGTGCGGCGGTGCGACTGCAAGGGTCTCAGAAACTGGGGTGTCGGGTACCATTGGACTCATCTCAAGGTTGTAGCCCCGAGACCAAACGCTGGCCCAAGGCGGCAGCGGCCTCATCCCAACCGACTGTCACGCCAATTGTAGAAAGGTCCACGGTGCGCAAACCCGCATAGCCACAGGGGTTGATGGCATCGAAAGGGGACAAATCCATCGCGACGTTCAGCGCCACGCCGTGGTACGCACAGTGGCGGCTGACCTTGACACCCAGGGCTGCAATCTTGCCCAGCCCGGAAAAGTCCGGAGCGGATGCACCGCCGCTTGCCGGCAATCTGGCGTGCCCGGACGGATCATCCAGCCGCACGTAAATACCCGGCGCGCCCGGGACCCGGTGGCCGGTGACATTCCAGTGACGCAAAGTCCGGATGATCGCTTCCTCGATGCGGTAGACATATTCCTTCACGTAATAACCCGCGCGCTTGAGATCCAGCAGCGGATACGCCACCACTTGCCCGGGCCCGTGGAAGGTGATCTGCCCCCCGCGGTCCGTGGCGATTACAGGAATCTCCGTCTGTGCCAACAGGTGTTCGTTGCGGCCGGAAAGCCCTTGGGTGTAAACCGGTTCATGCTCGCACAGCCACAGCACGTCAGGCGTCTGATTGTCACGCGCGGCGGTGTAAGCCTGCATCGCTAGGTACACCGCTTCGTATGCGCAACGCCCTCGAACAACGGTCTGCATCGACGACACCCTGGCGCAGCCTAAAGGGTGACCTTGACCCGCGGGTGACCCGATAAGGCGCGATAGACATCATCCAGCTGCGCACGGCTCGTGACCCAGACATGCAAGGTCAGCCCCGTGTACTTGCCACCGCTGCTGTGGCGGATTTCGACGCCGTCAGCCGGCATTTCGGGATCGAAACGCTGAACCACGGCAAGCATCTCCGGCAAAAACGTGTCGGATCGCTCGCCCATCACCTTGATGGGAAACCGGCAGGGATACGTGATCAATGCGGCCGCTTCAGGCTGCTGCTCTGGATGGGGGGGTTGGGTAGGCATAGCGCAAGGCGGCAGGTCGTGGTCACGGGCATTATGGCCACATCGATAGCCGGCACCAGCGTTGTCAAGCTTGACGCGCGGCTTACAAATGACAAACGCGCAATGCCTGATATATACTCGAAGGCTGTGCTGAGAAGCTCCGGCGTATTGGAGCGTACAGTCCCCAAACCCGAGCGTAGTGCGTGTGATAGACCGCTGGCAAGACGAACCCGACGAGGAATACAAACCCCTCAACTCGGATGAAGCGCGGCAGTGGCGGTCACGTCAACCAACAAGCCCGATCTGGCATGCGCTGACGTGGCAAACGGGCTTCGGTCTGATCGCTTCGGCAGGAATCGGATGGGTATGGCAGAGCGAAATGCTGGCCTGGTCGTCGGCGTATGGGGTGCTCGCGGTCGTGTTACCGCAGATGTTGCTGTTGCGTGGAATGGCGGGTATGCAGGAACGGTGGAGTGCGCAAGCCATGTTGCTTCGCTTCTTCGTCTGGGAGTTGGTCAAGATTGCGTTGACCGTAGCGATTTTGTTGAGTGCCAGCAAAATGCTTGGCGAAATGAGTTGGCCTGCTTTGATAGCAGGCTTGGTTGTAACAATGAAGGCGAACTGGTTATTGCTGGCTTTTCGGACCGCAAACCGTTCACCCGGTGGCAAAGGCTGATTGATATATGTCTGCTGAGCAGGGACCAAGCGCTGGTGAGTACATCGGCCATCACCTCACCCATTTGCAAAACAAGCACATGGGTGGCATTGTGGACTTCACCGTCTTCAACATGGATTCCCTGTTTTGGGCGATTTCCCTGGGCGTCATTGGCTGTTTGGTGATGTGGCTTGGCGCGAACCGCGCCACCTCGGGCGTTCCAGGCCGTTTGCAGGCCGCGGTAGAACTGCTGGTCGAAATGGTCGACGCGCAGGCCAAAAGCATCGTGCACAACGCGGAAAGCCGCAAATTTGTCTCTCCGCTAGCGCTCACGGTATTCATCTGGATTTTCCTGATGAACGCCATGGACTTGCTGCCGGTTGACCTGATCCCCATGATTTGGGAAGTTGTCTTCACCGCCAACGGCGGCGACGCGCACCACGCCTACATGCGCGTGGTACCCACCGCTGACCTGTCCGCCTCGATGGGACTCTCCGTCAGCATTCTGGTTATCTCGCTGTACTACTGCGTCAAGATCAAGGGTCTGGGCGGCTGGTTGCACGAGTTGTTTACCGCACCCTTTGGCAACCACTTTTTGCTCTACCCCTTCAATTTCGCCATGCAGATGATTGAATTCATCGCCAAAACCGTATCGCACGGAATGCGGCTGTTTGGCAATATGTATGCGGGCGAGTTGGTGTTTTTGCTGATCGCCTTGATGGGGGGCGCGATTTCGATGTCTTTCACCGGCATCGCCTTATCCATCGGGCACATCATTGCCGGCACTTTCTGGGCCATCTTCCATATTCTGATCATCACCCTACAAGCGTTTGTTTTCATGATGTTGACCCTCGTCTACGTGGGTCAGGCACATGATCACCATTGATTGTTAACCTTGTTTTTCTGTTTTTTTTAAGGAGCTACCATGGAAAGTCTTATCGGTTTTGTCGCGCTCGCCGCTGGTTTGATCATTGGTCTGGGTGCCTTCGGTGCCTGTATCGGAATCGGCATCATGGGCAGCAAATACCTCGAAGCAGCAGCACGTCAGCCTGAACTGATGGGCGAACTGCAAACCAAGATGTTCTTGCTGGTCGGTCTGATTGACGCGGCTTTCATTATCGGAACCGGTGTGGCTCTTTGGTTCGCCACTGCCAACCCCTTCCTGGCCCAGCTGGCCAAATAATCCATTTGCCCCTTAGACGTTGCGACGCCAACTGCGCCGCAACTTTTCTGAGCCCTATGGAAAAGGATACGAAGTGAGTATTACCGGTACCCTCATTGTTCAGATGATTGTGTTCCTGATTTTGGTCGGGTTCACAATGAAATTCATCTGGCCGCCCGTGGTCAAAGCCCTGGACGAACGCGCTGAGAAAATTTCCCACGGGCTGGCCGCTGCCGAGCACGCGAAGCTCGAGCTGTCCAACGTGCACCGCGAAGTGGAAACCCGACTCGCCGCCACACGCTCGGAGTCGGCAGCCGTGCTGGCCGATGCGGAGCGCCGGGCACAGCAAATCATTGACGAAGCCAAGCATCGTGCAACTGCTGAAGGCCAGCGCATTGTGGACAGCGCCCGCGCCGAAGCTCTGCAACAGGCGGTCAAGGTGCGCGAGTCGCTGCGTGAAGAAGTCGCTGTACTGGCGGTCAAGGGCGCTGAGCAAATCCTTCGCAAAGAAGTCAATGCCCAGGTCCACGCCGACTTGCTGTCGCGTCTGAAAACCGAACTCTAGAGGCGCGCATGGCTGAAATTGCAACCATCGCCCGCCCCTACGCGGACGCGCTCTTCAAGTCCAGCGCTGATGCGCACGGTGCCACCTCTCAGTGGCTGGATCGCATGGCTGCGGTAGCCGGTGACTCCGGCTTGTTGCAGTTTGCCGCCAGCCCCAAGTCCACCGTGGAGCAGGTGCTCGCTTTGGTTGAGGGTGTGATGCAGGAGCCCTTGACTGCAGTGGCGCGGCAATTCTTGCGGACTGTTTTAGAGAACGGACGTCTGAGCGCCTTGCCGGAGATGGCGGAGCAGTTTCGTGCACGCATGAACGCCGAAGGTGGCGCATCCGATGCCACGATTTACAGCGCCTTCCCGATGGCGGATGCAGTGCTTGCGGACGTGACCCAGTCGCTGGAGAAGCGCTTTGGACGCAAGTTGTTTGTGTCGGTGCAATTGCAGCCGGAGCTGATTGGCGGGATCCGTGTGCTGGTGGGCGACGAGGTGCTTGACACTTCGGTCAAAGCCCGCCTTGAACAGATGAAAGTGGCGCTGGTTGCGTAAGCGGCCAGCAACTGTGCTTTAGTTTTACCAAGAAAGAGGGAAAGAGTCATGCAACTCAATCCGGCAGAAATTTCCGAACTGATCAAGAGCCGTATCGAAGGGCTGTCCGCCAGCGCCGATATCCGCAACCAGGGCACCGTGATCTCGGTGAC
>CANFTU010000091.1 GCA_947450005.1 Comamonadaceae bacterium
AAGAATGCCGGTTCGCTGCGCTGTTCCAGCACGGCGGCCAGCGCTTGCGGGTAGTGCGGCCACAGCTTCGCCGCGTCTTTTTGCGTGCAGATCAAAACGGCTCCGGCAGGGAACGCCGCCGCATGCCGGGCGAATTGGCGGAAGTCGTCATGGTCGGGCAGCGCCAGGGTGTGCGCCAGCGCAAGGCCCTGCAGCCGCAGCATGGCAAAAAACGCCTCGGGTTTGGCAATGGCTGCAATCGCTACGATGGGCTGACTGCTCTGCGCCAGCGCGAGCATGCTGCGCGTGTGTCCCATGGCGTCCTTCAATTGCGGCGCCAAGCGGCGATGGGAGCTGAATCGCCCGGGCCAGGCCGCGCCCGCGGTGTGCAGTAGCAGGGTCCGGGTGGCATCCTGGCCCGCCGGATGAACCAGCGCCGGCGGCCAATGTTGGCGCAAGGGGCCCGCCGGTAAAAGCCGGTCGTTTCCAAAACCTTCGGCGTCGATCACGCATACCTCGATGTCGCGGAACAGCCCGTAATGCTGCAGGCCATCGTCGCAGACGATCACCTGCGTGTGCGGGTGGTGCGCCAGCAGCGCCTGCGCAGCGTGTGCGCGGTTGGCGTGGACAAAAACCGGGATGTCCAAGGTGCGCCGCAGCAGCAAGGGTTCGTCCCCGCAGGCATCGGCCGATTGATCGGGCTGCACCTCGACGCAGTCGGCCGTGCGCCGCCCGTAGCCGCGCGAGACCACGCCCACGCGCAGGCCGCGCGCTCCCAGGTGGGTGGCAATTTCCATCACGGTCGGCGTTTTGCCGCCTCCGCCTGCCGTCACGTTGCCCACCACGATCACAGGAACACGTAGGCGCGTGACCGGCAGTAAGCCAGACCGGTACAGCTGTCGGTGAGTCGCTGTCACAGCCCCGTACAGCAGCGACAGCGGCCACAGCAGAGCGCTGACCAGACCCCGTTCCCGCCACGATCTGCGCAACCAGGAGCCGGCATGCGCGGGGGTGGGGGGCGCGGATGGCATTATTTGACGGTGCTGCGTTTGTCGGCCGCTTGGCTGTTGGCGGCCACGCTGGACTGCGCGGCGAAGGTCACACGGCTCAGGCCGCTGCGCCGCGCCGCTTCCATGGCCGAGATCACCGCCTGGTGGCGCACATTCTGGTCCGCAGCGATGACCAGCACCGTTTGGGGCCCCGCTTGCGCCGATTGCAAGGCCGCTTGAATGTCCGCGACTGTCGTGGCTTTGAGCGCCTGCTGGTTCAGGCTGTAGCGCCCATCGGCCTGGATGGTCAGTGTCAGGGTTTCCGGCGTGGTGGTTTGCCGTTCGGTGTTGGCGGTGGGTAGCGTGATCTGAACTTGCGTGAGCTGGCTGAAGGTGGTGGAGAGCATCAAAAAGATCAGCACCACCAAAAGAACGTCAATAAACGGGATCAAGTTGATCTCCGGTTCCTCTGCGCGACGTCGGCGAAAGTTCATGGGGGGTACGGGCACTCAGCGGCGCAGCGATTTGAGTTGTCCAAGCAATTGTGCACCCTGGATTTCCCACGACACCACATAGGCGTCAACCCGGTTGCGGAAGTAGCGCCAGCCAATCAGGGCGGGAATGGCAACCGCCAATCCGAAGGCGGTGTTGTACAGCGCCATTGAGATGCCTTGCGCCAGTTGCGCCGGGTTCGCAATGGCGCCCGCGGTGCCTTGTGCGCCAAAGATTTCAATCATGCCGACAACGGTGCCCAGCAGCCCGAGCAATGGCGCCACCGATGCAATCGTGCCCAGCGCTGAAAGGTACTGATCCAGGCGCATGGCGGCTTCCTGACCGGCGCTTTGCATGGCCTCTTTCAGTTCGTCTTCGGAGCAGCGGGGATGTTCCTTCAGATACCGCAAGGGGCTGGACAAAACCATCCCCAGAAGAGAGCCGGTCTCCCAGCCCGCCAACTCCTCATTGGTCAGGGCTTTGGCGCGGGCGCGGGTGATGATGTTGTTGAACAGATCCGGCGGTGCAACCCGCGCGGCACGCAGGTTCACCAATCGCTCGATGATGATGGACAGGGCCAGTACCGAGCACACGATAAGCGGCCAGATCGGCCAACCGGCGGCTTGTATGATGGACAGCAAAGTAGTGCTTTCGGCGGGTTGGGCAACTGCAATTATGGCGCGTGCCACGGGAAATTGAACCGCGACCCGTCCCTCTACCGAGGCGTAAGCACCTGTTTCGTCGCCTTTCCCCCGTCGTTCCACAGAAAGCCCCTTGATTGAACTCCGAAGCGCATTCCTCAGCAGCGCACTCGCCAGTGCGCGTATGGCAGGTGGGGGCCTTGTGCAAGGCCATCAGCACCAGTCTGGAGTCGCAGTTCAACCCGGTGCGGGTGGGAGGCGAGATCAGCGGATTCGTGCGCGCCACGAGTGGCCACTGCTATTTCAACCTCAAGGATGCCACGGGGCAAATCCGCTGCGCCGCCTTCAAGCGGGTCGCCTCCACTTTCGATTTCAGTCCGCGCGATGGCGATCAGGTCGAGCTCCAAGGCCGCCTGGGTGTGTACGAGCAGCGCGGCGAGTTGCAACTGGTCGTCGAGGCCATGCGCCGGGCGGGGCAGGGGGCTTTGTTCGAGCGCTTTCTCCAAATCAAGGCGCGCTTGCAGGCGCTGGGCCTGTTCGATGCCCAGCGCAAACGGCCGCTGCCCAACCTGGTGCGGGGTATCGGCGTGGTCACGTCGCTGGGTGCTGCTGCTTTGCACGACGTGCTATCGGCTCTACAGCGTCGCGTGCCCCATATTCCCGTGACGGTGGTGCCGGCGGCCGTGCAAGGCGAGGCCGCTGCGCAGGCACTGTGCGCCGCGTTGCAAAAAATCTACCGTTTGCAGGACGCAGAGCATGGCCCCATTGATGTGATTTTGTTGGTGCGTGGCGGCGGGTCCATGGAAGACCTGTGGGCCTTCAATGACGAGACCTTGGCGCAGGTGATCGCCCAAAGCCCGGTTCCTGTGGTGAGTGGCGTAGGCCACGAAACCGACTTCACGATTGCTGACTTTGTCGCTGATGTGCGCGCACCCACGCCGACGGCGGCGGCTGAACTGGCGGCCCAGCCAACCGCCCTGTTGCGTGATGCGGTGGAAGATACAGCGCGGCGCCTCCACACCTTGAGTGTGCGGGTGGTGGACCGGCAGTCGCAGCACCTGGATACGCTGCAAGCCCGCATCGCCCGGCCTTCGGCGGGCGTGCATGCAATGCGCCAGCGATTGCGCGACTGCGAGCACCGTGCCGCATTCGCCGCGCAGGCGGGGCTTTCGCAACGTGATGCCCGGCTTGTCCGCGCCGCCGAGGCACTGGAACGCGCGGTAACGAAGGTGGCCAAGGACCAAGCAACCCGGCTGGATGCTGCGGCGCTGCGCCTGGGTCTATTGGATCCGTCCCTGGTTCTGGCGCGGGGTTATGCCTGGCTGACCGATGCGCAGGGTCGCGGCGTGCCGAGTGCGCGCGCAGTCCAGCCCGGGCAGCAGCTGCATGCGCAACTGCAGGATGGAAGGCTATCGGTGCAGGCGCTCGGCGTCGAAACCAAATAATTTCTACAATCGACGCTCTCAACCCGCTACCCATCACTCAGAGGATTTCATGGAACACACCCTTCCCGCACTGCCTTATGCCATCGACGCCCTGGCGCCCGTGTACTCGCAAGAGACGCTGGAGTTCCACCACGGCAAGCACCACAACGCGTATGTGGTGAACCTGAATAACCTGCAAAAAGGCACCGAGTTTGAAGCGATGTCGCTGGAAGACATCATTCGCAAGTCCAGCGGCGGCATTTACAACAACGCGGCCCAAATTTGGAACCACACGTTTTTCTGGCATTGCATGAAGCCGCATGGCGGCGGTGCCCCCGCAGGCGCGCTGGCGGCAGCCATTGATGCCAAATGGGGCAGCTTCGCGGCCTTCAAGGAGGCTTTTGTGAAATCTGCCGTCGGTAATTTCGGTTCCGGCTGGACCTGGTTGGTCAAAAAGCCTGATGGTTCGGTGGACATTGTCAATACCGGTGCGGCCGGTACGCCACTGACCGGCGCCGATAAGGCCTTGTTGACGGTGGACGTGTGGGAGCACGCCTACTACATCGATTACCGCAACATGCGCCCCAAGTTCGTCGAGGCGTTCCTGGATAAGCTGGTGAACTGGGAATTTGCGCAGGCCAATTTCGCCTGATTGCGCGGACCCAGTCCCGCTGAACCGGTCCCTTGGGCCGGTTTTTTTATGGCTGCGCGGAATCGAAGGGCTGGCCCTGCAGCCGGTTGCCGGCTTTCAGCCCTTTTTTCGAGAACCACCCGGTGTTCATTTCCAGCACATAGCGAACGGGCTTTTCCGAGCAATGGGCGTCCAGGGTTTGGGCTTTCATTTCGTCCAGGTTGACGATGGTGCCGTCGTCAGCGACAAAAGCCACTGACAAGGGGATCAGCGTGTTTTTCATCCAAAAACACTGCTGAGTCGGCCGCTCGAAAACGAAAAGCATGCCCTCCTGCTGCGGCATCTCGGTGCGGAACATCAGTCCGGTGGCATGCTGTTCGCCGGTGGTTGCGACCTGGGCGTCAATCCGGTACATCCCGATGCTCAGCGCGGTCCGTGGCAAGCTGGTTTGGGGCTTTTGGGCGTGTGCCGGGACCGCGGCGGTCAGGGCCAGGCAGGCTATTAAGCAGCTCAACAGCCTGGTGGATAGGATTTTTCGGGTGGGCACGGTCATGGTGGCGCTAGGGATTTCCTGACAGTATGGCGTAATTTTCAGGGCTAGAATTCTCTGCTGCGCTCTGCGGGTTCCGTTGGGGAATTTGCGGTGCGCCTGCCATTGATGGCATCCGTCACAAAAAAGCCAACCATGTATCAACACATCAAAATTCCGGCCCACGGCCAAAAAATCACCGTCAATGCGGACATGTCCTTGAACGTGCCGGACCAACCCATCATCCCGTACATCGAGGGTGACGGAACCGGGCTCGATATCACGCCGGTGATGATCAAGGTGGTCGATGCGGCAGTGGCCAAGTCTTACGGCGGCAAGCGCAAGATTGCCTGGATGGAGGTTTTTGCCGGTGAAAAATCAACCCATGTGTATGGGCCTGACGTGTGGCTGCCCGAAGAAACACTGCACGCGATCCGCGATTACGTGGTCTCCATCAAGGGTCCGCTGACGACGCCCGTAGGTGGTGGCATCCGTTCCTTGAACGTGGCTTTGCGCCAGGAGCTGGATTTGTACGTGTGCTTGCGGCCGGTGCAGTATTTCAGCGGTGTTCCCAGCCCGGTGAAAGAGCCGCACAAAACGGACATGGTGATCTTCCGTGAAAACTCCGAGGACATTTACGCGGGTATCGAGTTTGAAGCCGAGTCGCCCAAGGCGCAAAAGCTGATCAAATTTTTGCAAGAGGAGATGGGTGTTACCAAGATCCGTTTCCCCAATACGTCCGGTATCGGCGTCAAGCCGGTATCCCGTGAAGGCACCGAGCGTCTGGTTCGCAAGGCTTTGCAGTACACCATTGACAACGACAAGCCCAGCCTGACCATCGTGCACAAGGGCAACATCATGAAATTCACCGAGGGTGGGTTCCGTGATTGGGCTTACGCGCTGGCGCAACGGGAATTTGGTGCGCAGATGATTGACGGCGGACCTTGGTGCAAGTTCAAAAACCCGAAGACCGGTCGCGAAATCACGGTCAAGGACAGCATTGCCGATGCATTTTTGCAACAAATTCTGCTGCGCCCGGCCGAGTACAGCGTGATTGCCACCCTGAACCTGAACGGCGACTATGTGTCGGACGCGCTGGCCGCGCAAGTGGGCGGCATCGGGATCGCCCCGGGCGCCAACCTGAGCGATACCGTGGCGATGTTTGAGGCCACGCACGGAACCGCGCCTAAATATGCGGGCAAAGATTACGTCAATCCCGGCTCAGAAATTCTGTCAGCTGAGATGATGTTGCGCCACATGGGCTGGGTCGAGGCTGCTGACTTGATCATCGCGTCCATGAAAAAGGCCATTCTCAGCAAAAAGGTAACCTATGACTTCGCCCGGTTGATGGAAGGGGCCACCCAGGTCAGTTGCTCCGGGTTCGGGCAGGTCATGATTGACCAGATGTAAGCGCGCGCCGCCAGACTGTCCTGCGGGGCCGTCGGGTGGCGTGGAATGCGCCATGCCATTTGCTGAAAAGCCGCCACGTGGGCGGCTTTTTGCTGCCTGCGCCACTTGAAAGCCGGGGTTGTTGCCCCATTTCTATCCCTTGTTGATGGCTCGTCGAGCGCTAGAATGATTTGATGGCAAGTACCCCCCCAACCCAACCCGAAAAACCGGCGCATTGGCCTTCACAGGATGACGGTGGATCGGTTGTCTTGGAGCGGCGCACCCAGCGAACCAAGCCACCGCAGATGTACCAGGTGGTGATGCTGAATGACGATTACACGCCGATGGAGTTTGTGGTGTTCGTGATCCAGCAGTTTTTTGGCCGCGATCTCGAGACGGCGACCCAAATCATGCTGAAAATCCATTTGGATGGGCGCGGTGTGTGTGGTGTGTATTCGAAGGATGTGGCGGCCACCAAAGTCGATCAGGTGCTCGATGCGGCGGGCAAAGCAGGTCATCCCTTACAGTGTGTCAGCGAGCCCGTGGAGTCATAGGGCATTAGCGCCGACGGCCCTGTGCGATGCGAGCATTGCAAGTAAGCTGTCGGTACCGGATGGTCTTAAAAAGGAAGCGAAATGATCGCCCAAGAGTTAGAAGTCAGTTTGCATATGGCCTTTGTGGAGGCCCGCCAGCAACGGCATGAGTTCATCACGGTCGAACATCTGCTCTTGGCTTTGCTGGACAACCCCAGCGCTGCCGAGGTTCTGCGTGCCTGCGCCGCACAGATTGACGATTTGCGTAAATCGCTCACACACTTCATCAAGGACAACACCCCGCAGGTTGCCGGAACCGATGATGTGGACACCCAGCCGACCCTCGGCTTTCAGCGCGTCATTCAGCGCGCGATCATGCATGTGCAGTCCACCGGTAGCGGCAAAAAAGAGGTGATGGGTTCGAACGTGCTGGTTGCCATCTTTGGGGAAAAAGATTCGCACGCGGTGTACTACCTCCACCAGCAGGGTGTGACGCGGCTGGATGTGGTGAATTTCATCGCCCACGGCATCAAAAAGAACGATCCGCCCGAGCCGTCCAAGTCGAACGAATCGTCGTCAGAGGGCGAAGAAGCTGCCACCGAGAAAAATGAGAAGTCCTCACCGCTGGAGCAGTACACCCAAAACCTGAACCAGATGGCCAAGGATGGAAAGATCGATCCGCTTATTGGCCGTCAATACGAGGTCGAGCGGGTCATCCAGATTCTGTGCCGGCGCCGCAAGAACAACCCCCTTTTGGTGGGCGAAGCGGGGGTTGGAAAAACCGCAATTGCCGAGGGCTTGGCCTGGCGCATTTCGCAAAACGATGTGCCTGAAGTCCTGAAGGAATCGATTGTCTATTCGTTGGACATGGGCGCGTTGTTGGCAGGCACCAAGTACCGTGGCGATTTTGAGCAGCGTCTCAAAGGTGTGCTCAAGGCGCTGAAGGACCGCCCCAAGGCTGTTTTGTTCATTGATGAAATCCATACGCTGATCGGTGCTGGCGCGGCCTCAGGTGGCACTTTGGACGCATCCAATTTGCTCAAGCCGAGCCTGAGCTCCGGCCAACTCAAGTGCATCGGTGCGACCACATTCACCGAATACCGGGGTATTTTCGAGAAAGACGCGGCACTTTCGCGGCGCTTCCAAAAAGTGGATGTGATCGAGCCAACGGTCGAAGAAACGGTGGAAATCCTCAAAGGTTTGAAGTCCCGTTTTGAGGCGCACCACAGCGTTAAATACGCGGTAGCAGCGCTTCAAGCGGCGGCGGAGTTGAGCGCGAAATACATTAACGACCGGCATTTACCTGACAAAGCGATTGATGTGATCGACGAGGCGGGCGCAGCCCAGCAAATTCTTCCTGCGAATAAGCGCAAGAAGACGATCACCAAAACCGAGGTTGAGGAAATCGTCGCAAAGATCGCCCGCATTCCGCCGGCCAACGTGTCTAACGACGATCGCGGCAAGCTCAAGACCCTGGACCGCGACCTGAAGAGCGTCGTCTTTGGTCAGGATAAAGCGCTCGATATTTTGGCCTCTGCGGTCAAGATGGCGCGCTCCGGATTGGGCAAAGGCGACAAACCGATTGGTGCATTCCTGTTCAGTGGGCCCACCGGCGTGGGCAAGACGGAAGCAGCCAAGCAATTGGC
>CANFTU010000092.1 GCA_947450005.1 Comamonadaceae bacterium
GCGCATTTGAAAATCGAGGTCTATATGTCCCTTTCATGCCATAACTGCCCGGATGTTGTGCAGGCGGCGACGTTGATGGCGATTTACAACCCGCGTATTGAGACCACGGTGATTGATGGCGGTTTGAACCAGGCGGAAGTGGACGCACGGCAGGTGATGGCCGTACCTATGGTTTATTTAAACGACCAGGTATTTGGTGCGGGGCGCATGAGCTTGGAGGAAATTCTGGCCCGCTTGGATGTCAGCTCGGAGGGACGTGAGGCCCAGAAGTTGAGTGAAAAAGATCCCTTCGACATGCTGATTGTGGGTGGCGGGCCGGCTGGTGCTGCTGCGGCGGTCTACGCGGCGCGCAAGGGTATCCGGGTGGGTCTGGCGGCGGAACGGTTTGGTGGTCAAACCAATGACACCATGGGTATCGAAAACTATATTTCGGTCTTAGAGACCGATGGTCCGAAGTTTGCCGCAGCGCTGGAAACCCAGGTGCGGCACTACGAGGTGGACATCATGAACCTGCAGCGTGCGGAGAAGATTGTTCCGGCATCGGTGCCGGGCGGCATGGTGCAGGTGCACATGGAAAACGGCGGGGTGTTGCGTGCACGCAGCGTGATCCTGTCAACCGGGGCACGCTGGCGCAATGTGAATGTTCCCGGCGAGGAAGCCTACAAAAACAAAGGGGTTGCCTATTGCCCGCATTGCGATGGCCCGCTATTTAAAGGCAAGCGCGTCGCGGTAATCGGTGGCGGCAATTCCGGTGTTGAGGCGGCTATCGATTTAGCCGGGCTCGTGGAGCATGTGAAATTGGTTGAATTTGCCGATTCCCTCAAAGCCGACGCCGTCCTGGTCAGCAAGCTCAAAAGCTTGCCCAACGTGAGCGTCCATGTCAACGCGCAGACCACCGAGATTACCGGTGACGGACGCAAAGTCAACGGTCTGCGCTACAAGGACAGGGTTACCGGTCTGATGCAAGATCTGGCCGTGGAAGGGGTGTTTGTGCAGATTGGACTGGTGCCCAATACCGAATTTCTCAAAGGAACTGTGGAGCTGAGCAAGTACGGTGAAATCGTGGTGGATGCCAAATGCCACACCAGTGTTACAGGGATATTTGCCGCCGGCGACGTCACCACCGTACCCTACAAGCAGATTGTGATTGCGGCGGGTGAGGGGGCAAAAGCCGCCCTCAGTGCTTTCGACTATTTGATTCGCACACCTGCTTCCACCGCGCAGGCTGTTGCGGAGCGTGCATTGGCTTGATGGCTGCCATCGGCCGCTGCGCGGCCGTGTCACCCACTATCTGCGATGGCTTGTGCGATAGGTAATGCCGCCGGCGCGAGCTTCAGGTCCAAGATTCCGCTGGCAGGCAACCAGCGCAGCTTGTCATGCACGGTCAAAGTGATCTTGCCTTGGACGATTTTGGTTTCCATGGCCACCAGTTTGATGGAGCCACTGTCGTACTCGTGATCACAGACCGCGATGACCGACCCGGCTTTGGTCGCGACATCCAGGACCGCAAACAGTTCACGCTCCAGACACTCTTGCAGGGTCTCCGGATGTTCAACCGGGCCACCCGGGAATTCCCAAAACCCCGACAGCATCTCACCGGCCCCACGCCGGACCACCAGAATGTCTTCGCCATCTCGGATGATGGCTGCAGTGACTAGTTTCATCACGTGGGTACCGACGATGAAGCAACCAGTCGATCTGCCGGATAGGGACGGAGGAATTCACCGCTTTGCGCGGGCGTGGCCGTCAGCCAGTCGCCGTAGGCCGCTTCGGGCAGGATCACAACCATGCGCTTTTCATCGCTTGGCTGCCACCGTCTCGGATCGCGCGTTGTAGGTCGATCGTGGCAGTTTTGCGTCTGTGGCCCAGTGGGGGAGCAGGCCGAAGATGCCTGCCAACGCTTCGCGCTCAGAAACGGCGTCGTCTCCCACGTCAGCGTGCGGGTGTCTACGGATAAATGCCCCCAGATAGCCAGGCCAGAGATCGTGCTTGCCGCCGTCGAGAAGAGCGGCTGCCTTTAAATGCTCGGCGATGGACAGCGGGTCGACGACCCCTTCGTAGCGGGCGCACATGGGTTGGTGAGGGCGTGTGAGGCGGAATGTGAATGGCGCAATTTAACCTACTGCATCTGTGCAATCGGCATTCAACGCAGCAATCAAACGGCCGGGCCGCTCTACATGCGCGCATGTAGTTGAGGGCCTTGATCTCTAGGATTTTCGAGGCGCCGGATGGCTCCAGCCGGACTCGACCACCGGCGTCTTCATCAAATCGCCCGACACCAGCTATCCGTAAATGGTTTTAGGTCGTGCAACATTGAGCATTTCTTCGGAAAAGTCGATGCCCTCTATGTGACTGCAGCCAACGGTCTGGAGTGTTAGTTCAATAAGACCCGTTCCGCAACCCATGGCAAGGATGGAGGCTGCCTTGATCAACCAAGAAGATGCCCCGTCTTCACCAGGATTAGACATCCTTCCACGCTGAACGGCTGGTGCTGGCTGAGGTGCGGACTGCGAATCCAAACCCCCTGCGGGTAACTGCCATGTTCGTCTGAAAACACGCCTTCGACCACATAAATCTCCTCGCCACCGTAATGCCTGTGGGGATTGAAATACGTTTTCGGTGCCCATCGCACCAATGCGGTGTGACTGGTGCCAAATTCAGACAAGGGCATAACCTTTAGCCCGTCGACCATGCCCTGGAACCACGGTGATTGAAGGGTATGAACCACAACCCTTTCGCGGTCATCGGGTGAAAGGTGCCTGAGTTTCACAAACAAGGTGCATCCGTTGACGGAAAACGGCGCGTGGCTCGAACCTGAGGGATTCTTTAAGTATGTGCCTGGGCCGTAGTCTCCGAACTCGTCGCTCAAAGTTCCATCGAGCACCAGGATTTCTTCGCCAAGCGCGTGCGCATGAAAATCAAACTTAGCACCTGCCTCGTATCGCACGATCGAAGTCGCACGGGCTACCTCACCGCCGTCGCGCTCTAAGAGCCTTCGGTGCACCAGCGGTGATGGGGATGGTTGCCAAGCTAGGGCGTTGCCATCGACGACGCAGCGTTGCGAGAGGTCAGCGTTGACCGGATGGAATTTCATACAACGACGGTCCATTCAAGCGGCACATGTCTTCACCTAGGGGCTTGTTGCGCATCACCGACCGTGCTATTTTCACGGCGGAGGAATTAAAAAAGGACTTAGATTTCTCTAAGTCCTTGACATTATTTGGCTCCTCAACCTGGGCTCGAACCAGGGACCTACGGATTAACAGAAAACCTGGCTGCTGAAAAACCCTTATAAATCAATGACTTATAAGGTTAAAACGGCGCCGTGTAATAAACCGTGTAATAAGCCATTTTGTTGCATTATTTAACAAACTGACCTTTTGCTGGGTTTTCACTCGGGTCGGATTGAAAAATCAAGCCAGCGGGAGTGATTTTACTTCGGCAGCAGCAGCAGGAGTCCGGAAAACTCAAAAACCGCCACCCATCAAATGTTGAAGTCTCCCGTCACCGATAGATGTCACTGCGATTGCCCACCCGCAACACCAACACGATCATGCGATCGTCCTGAATGCTGGCGATGATCCGAAAATCACCGACGCGGTACTTCCAGAACTCACCAAGTGTCGATCCTCTTAGGGCCTGCCCCACACTGCGGGGATCTCGCAGGCTCAGGACTCTGTTTTTCAGGAAATCAATAAGCCTTCGGGCAACCTGACGGTCTAACTTGGCTAGCTCTTTTTTTGCAGACTCATCAAATTCAATTTGCCAAGCCAAGCTCTGCCTCCACCGCGTTCAGGCTGACCGTTTTGGACTTTCCACTCCGAACTTTTGCCAGGCGCTTTTCAGCCAGGTACAGGTCTTCCAAATCAGCAAGGTGTTCGATGATCGCTTCCCGCGCGTAAAAGCTCTTGGTGCGTCCCGTGGATTTGGCCAGCTTTTCCAGCCGGATTTCAATTTCTTCAGGTAGTCTCAACGCCAGCATGGTGGCTCCTTTCGGTTGCTATACGTGTATAGCTTACACCCACAAGATTAGTAACGCAGTGGCTCGAATACCCAGGAGAGTGTTGTGTCTTAAGCCTTCATACGGCAGGCGAGGCTCTCAGGAAAATTCCTCCAAATAAAGGCTTGGCATAGGCACTCAGAAGCCCTCTTTTTCTGGGTGTTAAAAAATGTTGTTCATGCAGTGAGAGCAAAGTGGGCCTCGGTGATCCAAGGGGAGTGTTGACAGGTCATCTAGAAGATCTTATCGACGACGCCAGTATTCGGCGTTTTAGCCATTTAGCCCTTCAGCGGTAACTGCGTCGTATTTTTGACCTCTTCCATCACCGGGTAGGTGCGGGTCTCACGCACTCCGGGCAGCTGCCAAAGCACAGTACCGGCAAAGTCGCGATAGGCCCCCATGTCTGCCATGCGGGTTTTGAGCAGGTAGTCAAAACCGCCAGCCACCATGTGGCACTCCATGATTTCCGGCCTAACCTGGACCGCGGCTTTGAAGGCCTCGAACACATGCGGTGTAGTGCGGTCCAGCAACACTTCCACAAACACCATCAGCCCCGCACCCAAACGGGTTGGATCCAGTAGCGCCTGGTAGCCCCGTATGTAGCCCGTCGCGCTCAGCCGCTGAACCCGCGCCAACACCGCCGTGGGCGACAGGGCGACGGCTTGGGCCAGCTTCAGGTTGGAGATGCGCCCGTCTTCCTGCAAGCAGCGCAGGATTTTCAAATCGGTACGGTCTAGGGAGTCTGTAGATTCGCTCATGGATGAGTATTTCACTATAAAATAAAGTTAATTTAGAGGAAAATTTACTTTAAATTGCTTGATTATCGCTTTATCCACTATTCAGACGCACTTCCATGCGATCGGAACAAAGCCATGACAAACCATCAGTTCTTACCTTCACCCTATCAACCCGAAGCCGAGGTGGTTACCCACCGTTTGCAGCAATTGCACAGCATGCTGGATTGGGCCGCTGCGGCGCAGACCGCGACGCCGTGGGTGCAGGCGGTGCGGTCCGAGCCGGCACCGCTGTGGGCGATAGAAAGCCTGCTGCGCGAGTACCCGATTTCCAGTGCCGAGGGCCTGGCTTTGATGCGCCTGGCGGAGGCGCTGTTGCGGGTGCCTGACATGGACACAGCGATCACGCTCACGGCGGACCAGCTCGGGCGGGCCGACTTTGCCCAGACCGGCGACCAGGTTCTCGCCCGCTTGGCACGTGCCGCCATTGCCCTGTCCAAGCACTTTCTACCCGATGCCGACAAACCGCAGGCGGGTAGCGGCCTGATGGGGCGCCTGGGTGCCCACACGGTAGTGGCTGCAGCCTTGCGCGCGGTGCAGTTGATGGGGCGGCAGTTTGTGCTGGGCCAGGATATGGGGCAGGCCATGGACCACGCCGACGCCGCGCGTCGGCAGCAGGCAGGGCTTCGCTTTTCCTACGACATGCTGGGCGAGGGCGCACGCACTGCGGCCGATGCGCAGCGTTACTGGCACAGTTACGCGGATGCGATCAGGGTCCTGGCGGCGGCGGCACAGGCCGGTCGCGGTCCGCAGGGGAATGACGGGATCAGCATCAAGCTCAGCGCCTTGCATCCGCGTTATGAGGAAAGCCAGCGCGACCGTGTGATGCAGGAGCTGCTGCCCCGGGTCTGGGATTTGTGTCTGCGGGCGGCCCGGGCCGACATCAACCTCACCATAGACGCTGAAGAGGTGGATAGGCTGGAGCTGTCGCTGGCGGTGCTAGAGGCTTTGATGGAACGGGTGGCCGCGCATTGCCCGCAATGGCGGGGTCTGGGTTTGGCGATTCAGGCGTACCAGACGCGTGCGCTTGAATGTGTCACCCATGTGGTCAACCTGGCACGCCGTCACCGGGTGGGCTTGATGTGCCGCTTGGTCAAAGGCGCTTACTGGGACGCAGAAATCAAGCGCGCGCAAGAGCTGGGGCTGGCGCACTACCCCGTCTTTACGCACAAGCACCACACCGATATCTCCTATCTGGCGTGCGCCGGTGCGCTGTTGCAGGCCCCCGATGTGGTCTACCCCCAATTTGCCACCCATAACGCCGCCACGATTGCGGCCATCGCACAGATGGCGGCCCGGACCGGTGCCACCTACGAGTTGCAGCGCTTGCACGGGATGGGCGAGGGCGTGTACGCCCAGGTTCTGAAAAATCCGCTGCTAAAGTGCCGCGTCTATGCCCCGGTGGGCGCGCACCGCGACTTGCTGGCCTACCTGGTGCGCCGCCTGTTGGAGAACGGTGCGAATTCGTCATTCGTGCACCAACTGGCCGATACGCAACTCAGCGTGGAGGAGCTGCTGATGTCACCGCTGCGCCTGGCGCCGCAGAGTTCTTTGCCCTTGCCGACAGCGCTGCTGGGGCCACAGGCCGGGCGCGCCAATAGCGACGGTGCGGACTTTTCACAGGCGCATATGCGCGCGCCTTACACGCAGGCACTCGATCACCCGCTCGACGCACCGCCCCCGCCAACGTCTGTGGCCGCCTTGCCCGCCGCCTTGGCGCAAGCACAGAGCGGCTTTGTGCGATGGAGCCAGGTTCCGGTTCAGACGCGCAGCGCCATCTTGCAGCGCGCCGCTGATGCCATGCAGGCGCAATGCCCGGCCTTGTGCGCCGTGCTGGTCCGCGGAGCCAAAAAAAACTGGGTCGACGCGCAAGCCGAGGTACGCGAGGCGGTGGACTTTTTGCGCTACTACGCGGTGCAGGCGGAGCGCATCATGCAGCCGGTAGACATGCCCGATGCGGGCGCTGGCCTGACCGGTGAGACCAACACCTTGCAACTCTGCGGGCGCGGTGTGTGGGTGTCCATCAGCCCCTGGAATTTTCCCCTGGCTATTTTTGTAGGGCAGGTGGCTGCAGCCTTGGCAACCGGCAACGCCGTCCTGGCCAAGCCGGCGGAGCAGACCCCGGTGATCGCGCAACAGGCTGTGCGCATCTTGCACGAAGCCGGCGTACCGCCCGACGCACTGCAGGCGCTGCACGGCAGCGGGCCCAGCCTGGGGGCGGCACTGGTGACTTTGCCTGGCGTGGCGGGCGTGGTGTTCACGGGCTCGACGGCGGTCGCCAAATTGATCCAGCGCGCACTGGCCAGCACTGACGGCCCGATCGTGCCCTTGATCGCTGAAACCGGAGGCATCAATGCCATGCTGGTTGATTCCAGTGCTTTGCCGGAGCAGGTGGTGGACGCGGTGGTCAGCAGCTCGTTCCGCTCGGCGGGTCAGCGGTGTTCAGCTCTACGCCTGTTGTGCCTGCACAGGGATATTGCGGACCCGGTGTTGGACATGCTGCAAGGCGCTGCGGCCGAACTGCGGGTGGGCGACCCGGCCGATTGGGCGACCGATCTGGGTCCGGTGATTGACCAGACCGCCGCAGATCGGATTCACGGACACATCGCCCGTTTGCGTGCCAACCATCGCTGTCTGTTTGGGCCGGACTGGCAGCATGCTTTGGCCACCGATGGCGTTGCCGTGGCGAATCGCATTGCGCCGCATGCCTTCGAGTTGTCCCAGATCTCGGATGCCGACACAGAAATTTTCGGGCCGGTGCTGCTGGTCGCACGCTGGGGTGGTGATCCGCTGGACGTGGTCTCGCAAATCAATGCTTTGGGTTACGGCCTGACGCTGGGTGTGCAAACCCGCATCGATAGCCGTGCCGCTGCCGTGGTAAACGCCGCACATGTCGGCAATGTGTATGTCAACCGGAACATGATTGGTGCAGTCGTCGGTGTCCAGGCCTTCGGTGGTGAAGGCCTCAGCGGCACGGGCCCCAAAGCGGGCGGTCCGCACTACCTGTATCGCTTTTGTGCGGAGCGCAGTTTGACCGTGAACACGACGGCAGCCGGGGGCAATGTGGCATTGCTGGCTTGAGGCACTCGTGCTCTTGAGGGACGAGAAAACCCGAATACTGAAAAAACCATATAAATCAATGACTTATATGGGTAAAATGGCGCCGTGTAATAAGCCATTTTGTTGCATTATTTAACAAACTGACCTTTTGCTGGGTTTTCACTCGGCTCGGATTGAAAAATCAAGTCGGCGGGGCGATTTTACTTCGGCGGAAGAAGCATGGGTCTGAAAAACGCAAAAACCGCCACGCAGCAAATGTTGAAGTCTTCCTTCATCGATAGATATCACTGCGATTGCCCACCCGTAACACCAACACGATCATGCGATCGTCCTGAATGCTGGCGA
>CANFTU010000093.1 GCA_947450005.1 Comamonadaceae bacterium
CCACGCCGGTTGGGCCTACCGTTTCCACGGTCGCTGTGCAGCTGACGCCGTCAAACCCATCGGTGTGCGCGTGGGCCAGGTCCAGGGTTAGCGCGACATGGGTGAGCGCCAGTGGGTGGCACAATGGGATGAGATCACTGGTTTTTTTGGCAGCCATGATGCCCGCCAAGCGCGCCACTCCGAGCACATCCCCTTTTTTCGCGCTGCCGCTTTCAATCAATGCGCGGGTTGCGGCCAGCATTTCAATGCGGCCGCTGGCGACTGCCCGGCGCCGCGTTGCGGCTTTATCGGCAACGTCCACCATGTGCGCTTGGCCCTGGGCGTCAAAATGGGTGAGCGGCTGCGTGTCGGCTTGGGTCATGGCAATTGGGAAAGGGTTTGAGAACAACGGTATGGAGCACCTGCATCATAGGGGAACGGGGTTGCGCAAGCGCTGTCAACAGGCGCTATGCGCCACCCTTGCCGCTGTGCTGACGCTGGGCGCAACGCCGGTACCTGCACAAAGTTCCGCAGCCCTGCCCGGGCTTGGCGACGGCACTGCTTTATCGCCTGCGGCCGAGCGGCGCATGGGCGACAGCATCGTGCGTTATCTCTACCGAGATCCCGATTACCTGCCTGACCTGGTGTTGATGCACTATGTGGAATCCATCTGGCAGCCGCTGCTGGCGGCCGCCCGGCAACGGGGCGAGGCGCTGCCGGCCGACGAAGATCTGAATGCCTGGGTGATTCTGCTGGCACGCGATCGCACGGTGAACGCGTTTGCTTTGCCCGGGGGCTATATGGGCCTGCACTTGGGGCTTATCGCCGCGACTCAGACCCGCGCCGAATTGGCTTCGGTCTTGGCGCACGAACTCAGCCATGTGACCCAGCGCCATATCGCGCGTAATATGAACCGCCAAAACGGCATGGCGCCCTGGCTGATGGGCGCGCTGGTTTTGGGCATGTTGGCGGCCAGCAAGGGCGCCGATAACGCACAGGGCGCGAACGCCGCCATCGTGGGAAGCCAGGCACTGGCGGCGCAAAGCCAGCTCAACTATTCGCGGGACATGGAGCGCGAGGCTGACCGCATTGGTTTCGCGGTGCTGGGCGAGGCGGGCTTTTCGCCCCAGGGCTTTGTGGACATGTTTGCCGTTTTGCAGCAGTCAGGGCGCCTGAGCGATGGGGGTGCGTTTCCCTACTTGCGCAGCCATCCGCTGACCACCGAACGCATTGCGGACATGCAGTCCCGGATCGGGATTGACGCCCCCGCGCAGCAGATCAGCCGCCAAACGCCGGATCCGGCCGCAGATTGGGTTCCCCGTTTGATGGCGGCGCGGGCCCGCGTCTTGATGCAACCCGATCCGCAGATTCTCGCGGTCTGGTTTGCGCAGGCCAAAGAAGAGGCATTGCAGAAGCAACCGGATGCGCAGCAGGCGGCAGTTTTGTACGGCGCAACGCTGGCTGCCATGCAGTTGCGCGATTGGCCGCAGGCTGTGGCCTTGTTTCCCCGGCTTTACGAGCGATGCCATAGCAATCCTGCGGCATGGGAGCAGGCCCGTTGGTTGGGCGCAGAACTGGCCTTGGCGGTGGGTGACACAGCGCGTGCCCGCTCTCTGTTGGCCGCCCCTGCTGGCACCCGCACGGTGCCCGCCCGCCCGCAGGCGCTTCTGAGCGCGCAAACTTTGATCCGCACCGGCCAGCCGGCGCAGGCCTTGGGCGACTTGCGGGCCTGGCTGGTGGACCATCCGCGTGACACGGAGGCTTGGCGGCAGTTGTCCCAAGCGCATGCGGCTTTGGGCAACCAGGTGGCAGCGGTGCGCGCTGAGGGTGAAATCAGTGCGCTGGAGCAAGACGCAGTCGCCGCATTGGACAGAATGCGTGCGGCACAAGATTTGGCCCGTGCCGGGAAATGGGGCCCGCGGGGCCCGGACTATGTCGAGGCGTCTATCTTGGACAGCCGCACGCGCGAGCTTGGCGTGTTAGCGCGGCAGCAGGCGCTCGAGCGCTGAGTTGATGACCAGATTGAATGCGGTGTAAAGCACAGACCCCACCAGCGCGGCATTGAAGCTGGGCACCACAAAGTCACTCAACAGACTGGCAGCGAGCCAAAACACCAGCGCGTTGATCACGAACAAGAATAGGCCCAGTGTCAAAACGGTCACGGGAAGGGTGAGCAAAACCAGGACCGGCTTGAGCACGGTGTTGAGTAGCCCCAGCACCAATGCGGCCAGCAAAGCGACATGGAAGTTGCCAACCTGCACGCCGCTGTACAGATGTGCAATCGCCAGGAGCGCGCAGGCGCCCAACAGCCATTTCAATAAGAGACGCATGGGCCGCAGGATAGCAGCCCATGCAGCGCGTCGTGGCGCTTAGACCAGCGCGTCAGGATCGGCTTTTTCTGCCGGCCGACTGCGCCCTGCCCACCAGCCGGCGCCGCATACCGCCGCGACGGCGAGCGTGTACACCGCAATGCGCAGGGGCAGGTGTTCTTCACCGTCGACATAGTCCGACAGCATCGCTTCACCAAGCACCATCTGCGCTGCGGTCAGGGCCAACACGGCCGAGCCCAGCATGATGATCATCGGAAAGCGATCAACCAGGCGCAGCACCACATTGCTGCCAAACACCATGATGGGTACGCTGGCGAGCAATCCGATCAGAACAAGGTCAAACTGCCCGTGCGCTGCGCCGGCCACGCCCAGTACGTTATCGACGCCCATTAAGGCGTCGGCTACGACGATGGTGCGCATCGCTCCCCAGAAAGTGGTGACCACTGGATTGTCGTCATGGTCACCGCCCTGGTCAGCCAGCAGCTTGTAGGCAATCCACAGAAGGCCCAGACCACCGACCAGCATGAGACCCGGAATTTGCAAAAGCCAGACCACGCCTACGGTCATCGCTGCACGCACCGCAATAGCGCCCACAGTTCCCCAGACAATGGCCTTGCGCTGTAACGCGGCAGGCAGGTTGCGCGCGGCCAGCGCGATCACGATGGCGTTGTCACCCGCCAGGACCAGATCAATCAGGATGATGGCCAGCAGGGCGGACCACCAGGGGGCAGTAAAAAGTTCCATATACGTCTTTCAAACACAGTAGAAAAAACGCAAGGCAGCGGCGGGGTTTGCATGCAAGCCCTCGACCATGCCATGCGGCACCGGGTCGAAGGTCTTACTCGGCCCGCATGGTGCGGGCCCGACGAACCGGGAGCGGAAGCTCCGTACTGACGGCAGGTCGATCCAACAGGGGTGCTTGAAGGCACCATGTTGGTGGGAGTTACTCCCCTTCAGACATTATTAAACCACGCGCGGGACCATCGGCGTTTCCATCGTTAAGATGCCTGCCCCACCGCGCCGACTGTATGCCCGCTATTCACATCACCGACATCGAAGCCGCCATCAATTACTGGCGCGCCCGCGAACCTTCGCCCGATGGTGTGCGACTGCCCGGGCCCACCCGCGCGCTGGCCGAGGTGTACGGTTTGATGGTCTATTACCGGTTCACTGAAGTGGACGAAGTCACCATGCCCGCGCCAGCCAAGGCGGCCTGGTTGGCTTGGTACCACAGCACGCCCGACACGCCGTGCATCGCCATTTGCTCCACCAGCCAGGGCGACGCGTGGTGCAAGGGCTGCGGGCGCAGTTTTGAAGAGGTGCAGCGCTGGCAGGAATTCAGTCCCGCACAAAAGCGCAGCACATGGCGGCGCATCACGCTGGACGCCAGCGCCTGGCGCTTCAACAAATATGCGGAGCGTGCCGCAGAGCGCAATCCGCCGGCTTAGCGCCGCCGCGTCTCAGCCCTGCGCCCTATTTCCAGCGTACGGGCTCCACCACCACGCTGTGGGCACTGTCGCTCAAGGTCAATGTGCCCTCTTGCACCGTGGCCTGCAACTGCATGCTGCGCTGGGCCAAGGGAATCAGCGCTTGCGCGGCATCGGTGGGGATGCGCCAGACTTCGAGGTTGCGGGCCCGGCTGAGTTTGTTTTCCATGCCGCGCCACCAGACTTCCGCGGCGTGGTTGAAGCAGTACAAGACCACCGCGTCCGCTTTGCCGCAGGCTTTGAGCAAGGGCTTGTCTTCGGGTTGACCGACTTCAAGCCACAAGCGGATGCGGCCGGTGAAATCTTTCAACCAGACATCGGGCTCATCCGGGTCGGACAGCCCGGCGCCAAACGCCAGCGTGCCATCACCCTGGCAAACCGAGACCAGTTGGTGCGCGTGCATGGCCAGAGCTACCAGCCGGATCAGCATGCGTTCGTCGGTTTCGCTGGGGTGTCGCGCCAGGGTTAGCGCATGGTCTGCGTAGTAGCCGTGGTCGATATCGGCAATCTGCAGATTGGCTTTAAAGATGGTGGATTTGATGGCCATGGCGGCCGTTCAAACGCGCCGCGCCAGCGCTTCGGCCATACCGGTGTAGCCGCTCGGCGTGAGTGCCAGCAGGCGCTCTTTCTCGGCCTGGGGAATAGCCAGCTCGCGGATGAAGCCTTGGATGAGCTCCTGCGTCATCACCTGTCCCCGGGTAAAGGCTTTCAGCTGTTCATAGGGCTCACGCAGTCCGTAGCGGCGCATCACCGTTTGGATGGGCTCGGCCAAAACTTCCCATGCGCTGTCCAGATCGGCAGCGATAGCCGGACGGTTGATCTCCAGCTTTTCCAGCCCGGTATGCAGCGACTGGTAGGCCAGCACCGCATAACCCAGTGCCACGCCCATGTTGCGCAGCACGGTGGAGTCGCTCAGATCGCGCTGCCAGCGGCTGATCGGGAGTTTTTCGCTCAGGTGGCGCAGCATGGCGTTGGACAGACCCAGATTGCCCTCGGCGTTTTCAAAGTCAATCGGGTTCACCTTGTGCGGCATGGTGCTCGAGCCCACTTCGCCGGGACGCAGTTTTTGCTTGAAATAGCCCAGCGATACATAGCCCCAGATGTCGCGCGAGAGATCCATCAGCATCGTATTGGCGCGCGCGACGGCATCAAATAACTCCGCCATGTAATCGTGCGGCTCGATTTGGATGCTGTAGGGCTGGAATTTCAGGCCCAGGCCCAGCGGCTCGGGCGATTCAATCACCCGCTTGGCAAATGCCTCCCAATCAAAATCGGGCCATGCGCTCAAGTGGGCGTTGTAATTGCCAACCGCACCGTTCATCTTGCCCAGTATGGGCACATTGGCAATGCGCTCAGCGGCGGTGTTCAAGCGCATCACGACGTTGGCAATTTCTTTACCCACGGTGGTGGGGCTTGCCGTCTGGCCATGGGTGCGGCTGAGCATGGGCACGTCGGCAAACGCATGGGCCATGTTGCGCAGACGCAGCAGCACCCGGTCCAGCTCGGGCAAGACCACCATGTCGCGCGCGGTGCGCAGCTGCAGGGCGTGGCTGGTGTTGTTGATGTCTTCGCTGGTACAGGCGAAGTGCACGAATTCCGCGCTGCGCACCAGTTCGGGACGGGCTTCGAACTTGGATTTGAGCCAGTACTCCACGGCTTTCACATCGTGGTTGGTGGTTTTTTCGATGTCCTTGATCGCCTGCCCGTCCGCGCGCGAAAAGTTGCGCACCAAACCCAATAAGTAGGTGCGTGCCCCCGCCGATAAGGGTTTGAATTCATCAAAACCGACATCGCTCAGCGCAATAAACCAAGCGACTTCGACCTGCACACGCCGGTGCATATAGCCCAGCTCGCTCATCATGGGCCGCAGCGCGTGCAGCTTGGCGGCGTAGCGGCCGTCCAATGGCGACAAGGCATCTAAAACGGAAAATGTCATCGATAGATTGTAGGCGCGGGCCCGTCTGCCGCAGGCCAGGGCTTTTTGCGCAGACAATGGCCCCGGGCATGCTTCGCGTTGTCTCTAAAATGCCCTTTGGAATCTGTCAGAGTAAAGCCACATGAAATTAATCGGTTCGTTAACAAGTCCCTACGTGCGCAAAGTGCGTATCGTGATGGCTGAGAAGAAGTTGGACTACGAGTTTGTCAGTGAAGACGTCTGGAGTGCCACCACCACCATCGGCCACTCCAACCCCCTGGGAAAAGTTCCCTGCCTGGTGATGGAGGGTTCGGAGGCTTTGTACGATTCACGCGTGATCGTGGAATACCTGGATGCACTGTCGCCTGTGGGCAAGTTGATACCGAGCGTGGGCCGCGAGCGGGCCGGCGTCAAAACCTGGGAAGCACTTGCCGATGGTGTGCTCGACGCGGCCATCCTGGCCCGCTTGGAGGCCACCTGGGCCGGGCGCAGCGCAGAGCAACGCAGCAGCGCCTGGATAGACCGGCAACTGGGCAAAGTACGCGCCGCTGTGCAGGCCATGGCAGATGGTTTGGGCGAACAGGCTTTTTGTTCGGGTGTGCATTTTTCGCTGTCCGATATCAGCGTCGGTGTGGCTTTGGGCTACCTCGATTTCCGTTTTCCGGAAATCGACTGGCGTAGCCCGCATCCGGCCTTGCACAAGCTGTTTGACAAGCTGATGCAGCGCCAAAGTTTCACCGACACGCTGCCTCCGTAATTGCCAAAGCCAGGGGCTTGATCAGCTGTTGGCGCGGCGTTTCAGCCACCGCATCAAGCTCCCCACCAGCGGCAATTTTTCGTACAGCTCCTCCGCCGCGTCCCAGTAGTCGCGGTGCACCCGAACCCGGCCTTCGGCGTCAAAAACCAGGTGTGTTGCGCCTGCGATTTTTTGCTCCACGCCGCGCCGGTAGTTGCCAAGGTAAAAATAAAAATCCCAGGTGATGAAACAGTCATCGCCTTGTGTCACCTGGCGGGTGATGACAAAGCGGGGCTGTCGCAGAGCCACGAACATATGCGCAAAAATGCGCCGGATGGCATCCAGCCCCTGCACGTCATTGAACGGATCTTTGAAGTGCGCATCAGCCGCATAGATGTCCGCTAGTCCCGTCAGTGTCTGTGGCGTAAGCGTTTCAAAAAAAGCGATAACCCGCGCCACATGCGCAGGTGTCGGTTGGGCGGGCGCAGTCACTGTGTGATCCTTTTGACCAGCGCGAAATACAAGCGGTCCGGCAGGATACGCAGCAGCTGCATGAAGCGCGTGAAGCGCTTGGGGAAATGGATCTCAAAATCGCCCGCCGCCCAGCCTGTCAGCATGTGTTGCGCCGCTTGCGCGGCGCTGATCAGCGCGGGCATCTCAAAGTCATTGATCGCCGTTGCGGGTGTTTCGACGAACCCCGGGCTGATGACGGAAACACCCAGGCCCTTTGCGTGCAAATCCAGGTACAGCCCTTCGGCCAAATGGGTTAGCGCTGCTTTGGTGGGGCCGTAGACCAGTCCGTTGGTCAGCCCGCGGTAACCCGCCACGCTGCTGACCAGGCTGATATGCCCATGCCCTTGGGCCAGCATCGCGGGCAGTACGCTGGCCAGCACCCGCAGTGCGCCGTTGTAGTTCACATCCATATGGCGCAAGGCATCGGCGGCGTCCAGCGCAAAAGCGCGCGTGGGCGTGTAGATACCGCTGCAATAGACCACGCAATCCAGCGGTCCGAGCGCCAGCACCTGCGCCGCAGCCTTCTGCACCCCGGCCGTGTCGGTCACGTCCAAAGGGATCGCCACGCTGCCTGCGTGCGCCTGTGTGAATCTGGTCAAAGCATCTGCGCGCCGCGCCGACACCACCACCCGCGCTCCGGCCGCATGCAAGGCGGCGGCTGTGGCTTCGCCAATGCCGCTGCTGGCCCCAATCAGCCAGACGGTTTTGCCTCGCCAATCCGCAACAGGCGGGTTCAGCGGGGTGAAAAACATGCCCATGTGCGCTGGGTCCTAGCGTTTGGTGAACGCCAGCGTGACTTCGCCCAGGTACAGGCCGAACTTGCGCATTTGGGCTTTGTTGAGCATGACCTTGTCGTTCATCAGGTACATCCAATCGTCAAATTGCACTTCATAGACCGAACCATCGACCGGCAAGGACAGCGTGTAGCGCCAGTTCAGCGCGTTGCCAGCAGCCTGCCCTTGCGCGCCACCGACTACATCATCCGCGCGCCCTTCATAACGCCCGTCCGGCAGGGCTTTGAGTCGCCAGATGCGCCGCTGCTTCGTACCGTCGGAGTAGGTGAAGTCTTCATCCAGAACGCCGTTGTCGCCCTCCCAGCTGCATTGCATCAGCACCGTAAAGCGCTTGACCACTTTGCCGGAGCGGTCCGTGAAGATGCCGTACGCGTCCAGCGTGCCGTTGAAATACTGCCGCAAATCCAGCGCCGGTTGCTGG
>CANFTU010000094.1 GCA_947450005.1 Comamonadaceae bacterium
AGGCTGGAGGCCAGCTCGTGGCCACAGGTCACGGGTACATCGCACAACTCCTGCACCCAGGCACGCAGCTGCGTTTCATGGGCCGGGTTGCGCACCGCAAAGGTAGCCGAAATCGCAAAAGCGGAAACCCGGCTCGCGTGCTTGGCGATCGCGGCGCGGCACGCTTGCTCGTCCAAGGCGGCCAGCGCCACACCCCCCGCGTCATGGCCGCCCGGCAGGCTTTCAATCGCCTCATGGCCCAGCAAATCAATCAGCCCGCTGGTCTTGATTTGATGCGTGTCATAGCCCAGGAGCAAGGCGCACACGGGTGATCCTTTGCCCTCGACCACGGAGTTGGTGGTCAGCGTGGTCGACAAAGACACCAACTCGACCTGCGCCAGCCATTCAGCCGGCAAGCCGTCTAGCGAGGCAGCGATGCCCTGGGCCAGATCGAAACGGGTGGTCAGACTTTTGGAGGCGGCAACCACTTCGCGCGCCGCATTGAGCAGCACCGCGTCGGTGAACGTGCCGCCGGTATCGATGCCGAGCGCGTAGCCCATGGCGCGCCCTGTCCTAGCGCCGCAAGCTCATGCGCCAGCTGCCGCGCTGAGCCAGCGGAACAGGTAATCGGCGAAACTGCGCCGCACCGTCAGCAGGTAATCGCTGCCGGCCTGGCGACACAGCACGATGGCGTTGGTGCGTGCAATATGCGTCTGCGCCACTTGAGCGGCCTGGAAGGCACTGTGGTGAAAGTCCAAAGGGCAGCCGCGCGACAACAGCGCGCCTGCACCGGGACCCTGCACGCTCAGGGTTGTGAAGCCATGACCGACCTCCACGATCGAAACATGCTGGCCAGCCAGCGCAGCACGAAGCGCTTTTTCCAGCGCCGCAGCGCCACCGGCTTCGCATTGCAGCATCCATTCATCCGGCCCCAGCCACAACAGTTTGCGCGTCGCGACCAGCGTGGCGGTATTGGCCTGCAAGGGCAGGGCCAGACCCGTGGCAGAGGCGACGGCCAGGATAAAGGCCGCATCCTGCGGGTTGCCGCGCAGATTGAGCATATCCATCAGCGGGCATTCACCCAACGCCACGGCATGACCGTCCACCTGCAGGGCGCGCGGGCCGGCGCCCAAGATTGGAGCCAGAGGGCTTTGCAAAGTCATCTCAGACATGGTGGCGCTTTCCTTCGGGGTCATAGAACACGGTGCTGGCCACAGTGGCGCTCACCACCCGGCCATCGACCAGGGGCACTTGCACTTTTTGGCCCATGCGCTGGTGGCCATTGCGCACCAGCGCCATGGCGATGGAGCGTTTGAGCGTGGGGCTGAAGTAGCTCGATGTCACATGCCCCAGCATGGGCACGGGTGTGACGGTGCCTGCACCCACTTCGGTAATTTGTGCGCCCTCGGGCAGCACGGTGGCGAGTTCGTCGGTGAGCAGGCCGACCAGCTGCTTGCGATTGGGGCCTGCGGTATGGCTGCGGGTGAGTGAGCGGCGGCCCAAAAAGTCTTTGGTTGTGGAGACCATGCCGCCCATGCCCAGGTCGTGCGGCGTGACCGATCCGTCGGTGTCCTGGCCGACGATGATGTAGCCCTTCTCCGCGCGCAACACGTGCATGGTCTCGGTGCCATAAGGCGTGATGTTGAACTCGGCACCAGCCGCCATGAGCGCGGCCCAGACCGACGCGCCGTAGTGCGATGGCACGTTGACCTCAAAGGACAACTCGCCGGAGAAGCTGATGCGCATGATCCGCGCCGCGACACCGCAAACCGTGCCTTCGCGGTAGCTCATAAACGGGAAGGCGGCCAGCGACAAATCCACGTCGCTGCAGACCTTCTGAAGCACGGCGCGCGCCTTGGGGCCGACCAGCCCGAAGGTGCTCCACTGCTCGGTCACGCTGGTCATGTAGACGCGCATGTCGGGCCACTCGGTTTGCACCCAGCGCTCCATCCAGCCCAGCACCCGCGCGGCGCCGCCGCTGGTGGTGGTCATCAGGAAGCGCTGTTCGCCCAAACGCACGGTGACGCCGTCGTCAAACACCATGCCGTTCTCATCAAGCATCAGGCCGTAGCGGGCTTTGCCGACTTCGAGCTTGAGCCAGGGGTTGGTGTACATCCAATTCAGCAACTTGGCTGCATCGGGGCCTTGGATGTCGATCTTGCCCAGCGTGGACGCGTCCATGATGCCCACGCCTTCGCGCACGGCCATCACTTCGCGGTGCACGGCCTGGTGGATGTCTTCGCCGCGTTGGGGGAAATACCAAGGCCGTTTCCACTGCCCCACGTCTTCAAACGGCGCGCCGCTGGCCACATGATGCGGGTGCGGGCTGGTGTGGCGCGCCGGGTCAAATAAATCGCCGCGGTCCACGCCAGCGAACGTGCCGAAGGTGATGGGCAGGTAGTTGGGCCGGAAGGTGGTGGTACCGACCTGACCAATCGGCCTGTTCAGCGCTCGCGCGGCCAGCGCCATGCCGTTGATATTGCCCAGCTTGCCCTGATCGGTGCCAAAGCCCATGGCGGTGTAGCGTTTGATGTGCTCAATCGACTCAAAGCCCTCGCGCACGGCCAGCTCGATATCGGCCGCGCCCACGTCGTTCTGGTAATCGATAAACGCCTTGGCGCGGCGCGACACCGGCTCGCCGGTCTCCGCAATCCAGAACGCGGCGATGGGCTCGGCCACAGGTTCCGTGACCGCGTAACGGCTGGCCTGCGCAGCAAAGCCGGCCGCGCTGGCGGCCTGTGCGCCAGCCTGGCTGGCCGATTGCAAGCTACTGGCCACGCCGAAGTCCGCAGCACCTGCGCCGACGATGGTTTGGTCGGCGATACGGCTGCCGGGCTCGAAGCAGCATTGCGCATCGTTCCATTGCGCCTTGCCACCGGAATGGGAATACAAATGGATGGCCGGGTTCCAACCACCGGCCATGCCCAGCGCATCACAAGGCAAGGTGCGGCGCGGTGCACCGGCTTTGTCACCGGTCATGGGCGCGACGATGATCTCCGTCACCGCCAAGCCACCCCCCGCTTCGACCGGCACATGGCCGCGCAAAACGGTCACGCCGGCGTTGGTGGCCTGTTCGACCAACCCACCTGCAGGCGCTTTGCCCGTGCGGGCATCGACCACGCTGACGCGGGCGCCGGCCTGCCGCAACACCAGGGCGTCGGCATAGGCACTGTCGTTGTTGGTGAGCAGCACAATCTCGCGCCCGACCAGCACGCCGTAGAGCGTGGCGTAGTCGGCCATGGCAGATGAGAGCATCACGCCCGGCAGGTCGTTGTTGCCGAACACCATCGGGCGCTCGTGCGCGCCGGTGGCCAGAATGACCTGCTTGGCGCGCACGCGCCACAAGCGCTCGCGAAAACCGCTGCGCTCCGACAAGGGCAGGTGGTCGGTGAGCGCCTCGCGCACGGTCAGAAAGTTGTGGTCGTGGTAACCGAAGACCACACCACGGCGGATGATGCGCACCTCGGGCATGCCGGCCAACTCGGCCTCAGCCGCGCGCACCCAGGCGCTGGCCGATTGACCGTCAATCGTGGCGGTTTGGCGGTGTGCCGAGCCGCCGAGCTGCGATTGCAACTCAGCCAGAATCACCCGCGCGCCACTGCGTCCTGCCGCCAGGGCAGCCGCCAAACCGGCCACACCACCACCGGCGATGAAGACATCGCAATGGATGTTCTGGTGAACATACGTGGCCTCGTCCTCGACTTGCGGTGATGCGCCCAGGCCACCGGCCTTGCGGATAAAACGCTCGTAAAACATCCAGGCCTTGGCCGGCCACATGAAGGTCTTGTAATAAAAACCAGCGGGAAACAATGGCGTGCCCCAGCGGTTCACGCTGAACAAGCGCGCCAATGCGCCCGGCCAACCGTTGACGCTTTCGCCCACGAGTCGGTCATACAACTCCACCTCGGGCATCTTGGCGTTAGGGATGGTGTGCGCGCCACGCTCCAACTGCACCAGAGCCGACGGCTCTTCGATACCCGAAGTGACGATGCCGCGCGGACGGTGGTATTTCCAGGAGCGTGAAAACAGCAGCTCGCCTGCGGCCAACAGGGCGGAGGCCAGCGTGTCGCCGGCAAAACCCTGGTAGCTGCGGCCATTGAAAGTGAAGCGCACGCTGCGGCTGCGGTCCAGCCGCTCGCCCAGCGCGTTGATGCGTTGGCCGCTCATGCTGCACCTCCTGCACCACTTGTACCGCCTGCCCCATCGGGGTTTTCTCCGGGCTTGTAAAACTTGGTGAACTGGTAGCTCACGGTGTTGCGTTCGGCATTGAACCAGCGGCGGCAGCCGGCGGCATGCAACCACTGTTCGCGGTGCAGGCCTTTGGGGTTTTTGCGCATGAACAAATAGTCGCCCCACTGTTCATCGGTGAGGGCATCGGTATCGAGCGGTCGGGCGATGTGCGCCTCGCCGCCGCAGCTGAATTCACTCTCGGCGCGGGGGCCGCACCAGGGGCAGGTAATGAGTAGCATCGTGGTGGTTCTCTTCAATCAGGTTCAGTGCGCGACGCCAGCGGCACCGTGTTCGTCAATCAAGTGGCCGGTGTTGAAGCGGTTGAGTTCAAAGGCCGCATTCAGCGCATGCGGCCGGTCCTGCGCGATGGTGTGCGCCATGACCCAACCCGAGCCCGGCGTGGCCTTGAAGCCGCCCGTGCCCCAGCCGCAATTGAAGTACAGGCCTTTGATGTGGGTCTTGGAGATGATGGGGCAAGCGTCAGGTGCGACGTCCACAATTCCGCCCCACTGCCGGTTCATGCGCACGCGCCTGAAGATCGGGAACAACTCGCAAATGGCTTGCAGCGTGTGCTCAATGATGGGGAAGCTGCCGCGCTGGCCGTAGCCCACATAGGCATCAATACCCGCGCCAATCACCAGGTCACCCTTGTCCGATTGGCTGGCGTAGGCGTGGATGGCGTTGGACATGACCACGGTGTGCAAGATCGGCTTCATGGGCTCAGACACCAGTGCTTGCAGCGGATGGCTCTCCAGCGGGAGGCGGATGCCAGCCATGTTGGCAATCACGCTGCTGTGCCCGGCGGCAACCACGCCGATCTTCTTGCTCTTGATCACGCCGCGTGTGGTCTCAATACCCACCACCTGGTCACCCTCGCGCTGCACGCCAATGACTTCGCAGTTCTGGATGATGTCCACGCCCAGCCGGTCGGCGGCGCGGGCGAAGCCCCAGGCGATGGCATCGTGGCGCGCCACGCCGGCGCGTGGCTGAAATGACGCGCCCATCACGGGGTAGCGCAGGCTGCTGCTGGTGTTCATGATGGGCACCATGGCTTTGATTTGCGCGGGCGTGAGCACCACACCGTCCACGCCGTTCAAGCGGTTGGCGTTGACGCGGCGCTCGATGTCGCGCATATCTTGCAACGAGTGGCCCACGTTCATCACGCCACGCTGGCTGAACATGGTGTTGTAGTTCAGGTCTTGCGACAGGCCTTCCCACAATTGCAGGGCTTTTTCATATAGATGGGTGGCATCGTCCCACAGGTAATTCGAGCGCACGATGGTGGTGTTGCGCGCCGTATTGCCGCCGCCCAACCAGCCGCGCTCGACCACGGCGATATTGCGCATGCCGTGTTCTTTGGCGAGGTAATACGCCGTGGCCAGACCGTGGCCGCCGCCGCCGACGATGATGGCGTCGTAACTGGCTTTGGGCGCGGGGCTGCGCCACTGCTTTTGCCAGTTCTCGTGGTAAGACATGGCGTTGCGCGCCAGGGCGAAGATGGAAAAGTTGCTCACATCAAATCCCGTTCAAGTTCAAAACAAATCGCGCCATCGCGCTCAGCACTCGATCACATTGACCGCCAGGCCACCCCGGCTGGTCTCTTTGTATTTCGTCATCATGTCGCGTCCGGTGTCGCGCATGGTTTTGATCACCTGGTCCAGCGACACAAAGTGCGTGCCGTCTCCGCGCATGGCCATACGGGCGGCGTTGAGCGCCTTCACCGAACCCATGGCGTTGCGTTCGATGCACGGAATTTGCACCCGCCCGCCCACCGGATCGCAGGTGAGGCCCAGGTTGTGTTCCATGCCGATCTCGGCTGCGTTTTCCACCTGCGCCGGTGTGCCGCCCATCACAGCCGCCAGGCCCGCCGCTGCCATGGAGCAGGCCACGCCGACCTCGCCCTGGCAGCCGACTTCAGCGCCGCTGATGGAGGCATTCTCTTTGTAGAGCAAACCGATGGCTCCGGCAGTCAGCAAAAAGTCGTGGATGCCATCGTGGTTGGCGCCGGAGATAAAGCGGTCGTAGTAATGCATGACAGCGGGGACGATACCCGCCGCGCCGTTGGTCGGCGCGGTGACAACACGCCCGCCCGCCGCGTTTTCTTCGTTCACCGCCATGGCATAAACGTTCACAAAATCCAGAATGGTCAGCTGGTCGCGCAAGGCCTCTTCCGGGCGGCTGCTCAGGGTGCGGTGCAACTCGGCCGCACGGCGCTTGACCAGCAGGTTGCCGGGCAAGTGGCCATCGGTGCGCACGCCGCGTGCCACGCAGGCTTTCATCGCATCCCAAATCGCATCCAAACCGGCATTGAGTTCGGCGTCGGTGCGCCAGGCGTGCTCGTTGGCGCGCATGACCTGGGCGATGCTCATACCGGTCGCCGCCGTGATGGCCAGCAATTCGTCGCCGCTGTGAAAAGGATGGGGCAGCATCGTGGCGTCGGCCACGATGCGCGGGGCTTGTTGCGTGGCCGCATGGTCCGCATCGGCATCTTCCTGCGAGACCACAAAACCGCCCCCGACGGAAAAATAGCGGCGCTCGTCGAGCTGCACACCTTCCGCGTCAAAGGCCAGGAATTTCACGCCATTGGGGTGGAACGACAGGGTTTCGCGGCGCAAAAACAGCAGGTCGGTCTTTTCGGTGAAGGTGATGCGGGTCTGGCCGTTAAGCACCACCGCCTTGTCTTTGCGAATGGTTTTCAGGCGCGCAGCGATGGAGTCGGGGTCGATGGTGTCGGGCATCAGGCCTTCCAGCCCGAGCATCACGGCGGTGTCGGTGCCGTGCCCCTTGCCAGTGGCACCCAGCGAGCCATACAAACGCGCTTCGACCCGGGACGTGCGCCCAAGCAACTGGGTGGCGGCCAGCGAACGCACAAACATCGCTGCGGCCTTCATCGGCCCGACCGTGTGCGAGGACGACGGACCGATACCGATTTTGAAGAGGTCGAAAACGCTTAAAGACATGCGCAAAGCCTTGAGGGTTGAGAGCGAGCGCTCCCGGGGAATTGTGGGAGCCGGGAGCGCCGTTCTATTGTCCGCCACACGACGCGCCTCTATGCCGGGGCGACAGACCCATTGGCGTTTAGATGAAAGTGGGCGTCGCACAGTGACCGTCGCGCACGCGGTCGCCTGCCGATACTCGCTCCACACACCCCGCACAGACAGTATTGGAGAACGCCATGAGCGACACCCTGACCCTCCCAGAAGCCGACGCCGCGCCACGCACCCGCCGCAGCGCCGGAGGCCGCGAAGCCAAACGCGCCGCGCGCAGTGCCCGCAGCGCCCAATCCGTGCCCTACATCACCCGCAAGATCCCGTACTTTGAAGTGCTTGACGATGAAGGTCTGGCGACCATCGAGCGCAACGCCAACACCATCCTGGAAGAGATCGGTATCGATTTCCGCGACGACGCCGAGGCCCTGGACATCTGGCGCAAAGCCGGTGCCGAGATCAGCGGCGAGCGCGTGCGCTTCCCCGGCGGCATGTGCCGCGCCATCGTGCAAGCCAGTGCCCCGCGCGAATTCACGCAGTACGCCCGCAACCCGGCGCACAACGTGGTCATCGGCGGAAAAAATACGGTGTTTGCGCCGTCTTACGGTTCGCCGTTTGTGCGCGACCTCGACAAAGGCCGCCGCTACGCGACCCTGCACGACTTCCAGAATTTTGTGAAGCTGGCCTACATGGCCAACGCCATCCACCACAGCGGCGGCACGATTTGCGAGCCGGTGGACCTGCCGGTGAACAAGCGCCACTTCGACATGGTCTATTCGCACATGAAGTACAGCGACAAGCCCTTCATGGGCTCCGTTACCAAGCCTGAGCGCGCGCAAGACACGGTGGAAATGGCCAAGCGCCTGTTCGGCGACAACTTTGTTGACCCCGCCACCGGCAAAAACCGCACGGTCTGCATCAGCCTGATCAACGCCAACTCGCCCATGACGTTTGACGAC
>CANFTU010000095.1 GCA_947450005.1 Comamonadaceae bacterium
CACTGCAACAGCGCTTTGCCCTGCACCTCCAGCAAAGGTTTCGGGATGTGGTCGGTGAGCGGGCGCATGCGCTCGCCGCGACCGGCGGCAAGCAATAGTGCCTGGGCTGGTGTGTTGTTCATTGACCTTGTGCAAAAAACGCAATCACAGGCCGATCAGCGACCGCCCACGGTCACCGCGCCAAAAGCGTGCTGCGCGTGGCGCGGCAAACAACGCCAATAGGCCGGTGTCGCTTGAACCTGGTCGCCCAACTCGGCAGCGGCCTGCCAACCCCAACGCGGGTTGTACAAAAAGGCCCGCGCCAGTGCCACCAGATCCGCGTCGCCGGCCTGCACGATCGCCTCGGCCTGCGCCGGCTCGGTGATCAGGCCGACCGCGATGGTCGGCACATCGGTGGCCTGCCGCATAGCGCGCGCCAGCGGGACCTGGTAGCCCGGACCAAGGGGAATTTTTTGCTGCGGAGACACGCCGCCCGAGGACATATGGATGAAGTCGCAACCCAGGTCTTTGAGACGCTGACCCAACACGCTGCATTGCTCGATATCCCAGCCGCCATCCACCCAGTCGCTGCCCGAAATACGGATGCCCAGCACGCCGCTGAATGCGGCGCGGACCGCCGCAAAAACCTCCAGGGGATAGCGCATGCGGTTGTCCAAGCTGCCGCCATAGGCATCGCCACGCTGGTTGGCAATAGGCGACAAAAACTCATGCAACAAGTAGCCGTGGGCGCTATGAATTTCGATGGCCTCGATACCCATGGCGTCGGCGCGCCGGGCGGCTGCAACAAACGCATCGCGCACCCTTAACAGGTGGGCTGCGTCCATTTCCGCAGGCGCAGGCTCCGCCGGGAGTTGCGGCACAGCGGACGGGCCGTATGGCAACCACCCGCCGGCATCCGCAGACAGCAACTGGCCGCCGCGCCAGGGCACATCGCTGGAGGCTTTGCGACCGGCGTGCGCCAGTTGAATACACACCGGCACCGGCGGCGCCAGTTTGCGGGCGCGATGCAGTGTGTCGGCCAAGGCTGCTTCAGTGGCCGCATCCCATAAGCCCAGGCAGGCCGGGGTGATGCGTCCTTCGGGCAAAACAGCCGTGGCCTCGATGGTGAACAGGGCCGCGCCGCTATTGAGCAAATTGGCCCAATGCATCAAATGCCAATCGGTGGCCCGGCCGTCAACGGCCGCGTATTGGCACATCGGTGCCACGGTGATGCGGTTGGCGAGTGGCAAACCCCCGCGCGGCGAGGGCAGATGAAAAGGACTGAATAGCAGGCTCATAGGATGACAGGGGGCAAGGTCGCCCTGGAAAAAGCACGCATCATGCGCGAAATTGGATGGCCCACACCATCCCCGATAAAATCGCCCACCCTTCCCGCCCGCCCTGCCGTCTGGCTTGCGGTTCATTTGTGCTTTGATCAGGCCGCCTATGACTTCAACTCAACAATCCCACACCATGGCCAACGCGATCCGCGCCCTCGCCATGGACGCCGTCCAAGCCGCCAATTCGGGCCATCCGGGCGCACCTATGGGCATGGCCGACATCGCGGTGGCCCTGTGGGGCGGGCACTTGCAGCACAACCCCAGCAACCCGCACTGGATCAACCGCGACCGCTTTGTGCTCTCCAACGGCCACGGCTCGATGCTGATTTATGCGTTGCTGCATTTGACCGGCTACAAGCTGCCCATGGCGGAGCTGAAGAACTTCCGCCAGTTGCACAGCAAAACAGCCGGCCATCCTGAAGTGGGCGTGACCCCCGGCGTAGAGACCACCACCGGACCGCTGGGCCAAGGCATCAGCAACGCCGTGGGCATGGCGCTGGCCGAGAAGCTTCTGGCCAAAGAATTCAACCGCGACGGCCACGCCATCATTGACCACCACACCTACGCTTTTCTGGGTGACGGCTGCATGATGGAAGGCATCAGCCACGAGGCCTGCGCGCTCGCAGGCGCCTGGAAACTGGGCAAACTGATTGCCCTTTACGACGACAACGGCATCTCCATCGACGGCAAGGTGGCACCCTGGTTCATCGACAACACGGCACAGCGCTTCACGGCCTATGGCTGGAACGTGATCGACGCGGTGGACGGCCATGATGCCGCCGCGGTATCCGCCGCCATTGCCCGCGCCAAAACCAGGAGCGACAAGCCCACCCTGATCGTCTGCAAAACAGCCATCGGCAAAGGCAGCCCCAACCGCGCCAACACGTCCAAAGCCCATGGCGAGCCCCTCGGCGCGGAAGAAATCAAGCTCACCCGCGAAGCCCTGGGCTGGCCGCACGCGCCTTTCGTTATTCCGAAAGACGTGTACGCCGCCTGGGACGCTAAAGCGGCAGGCCGCGCGCGTGAGAAGTCCTGGAACGAGCGCTTTGCCGCCTACAAGGCTGCGCACCCGGCGCTGGCCAAAGAGCTGCAACGCCGCATGAAAGGCGAGCTGCCGAAAAGCTTTGTGCAAACGGCGGTCAATGCCGTGGTGGCCGCCGACACCAAGCGCGACACCGTGGCCTCGCGCAAAGCCTCGCAAATCGCGCTGGAACATTTCACTGCCGGCCTGCCCGAGATGCTGGGCGGCTCGGCCGACTTGACCGGCTCCAATTTGACCAACACGCCGTCCACACCGGCCATGCGTATCGACGCGGCGGGCGAGGTGGTGCAAAGCGCCGATGCCCATGGGCATATGGTTGGCGGGCGCCACATCAACTACGGCGTACGCGAGTTCGGTATGGCGGCCATCATGAATGGCGTTGCACTGCACGGCGGCTTTATTCCTTACGGCGGCACCTTCCTCACCTTCAGCGACTACAGCCGCAACGCCATCCGCATGGCCGCGCTGATGAAGCTGCGCGTGGTGCATGTGTTCACCCACGACAGCATCGGCCTCGGCGAAGACGGCCCGACACACCAGTCGATCGAACACGCCGCATCGCTGCGCCTGATTCCCAACCTGGACGTCTGGCGCCCGGGCGACACCGCCGAGACCGCCGTGGCCTGGACGGTTGCGCTGCGCAATGCAGACAAACCCACGGCCCTCTTGCTCAGCCGCCAGAACATCGCTTACGCCGCCAAGAATGAATCGGCTGCGGCACCTGCGGCCTGCGGTCTGGACGCCATCAGCAAGGGCGCTTACGTGTTGTCGGAGCCCACTGACGTGGGCATGAAACGCAAAACCCAAGCCGTGTTGATCGCTACCGGCTCGGAAGTGCAGCTGGCTTTGGCGGCGCAAAAGCTGCTGGCACAACGCAAAATCGCCGCGCGCGTGGTCTCCATGCCCAGCACCACCACATTCGATCTGCAAAGTACCGCGTACAAAGAGAGCGTGCTGCCCAAAGGTCTGCCCCGCGTGGCGGTGGAAATGGGCTGCAGCGGTGGGTGGTGGAAATACGGCTGTGCGGCGGTGGTCGGTATCGACACCTACGGCGAGTCCGCGCCCGCACCGGTGCTGTTCCAGCATTTCGGCTTCACGCCCGAGAACGTGGCCGACACGGTACAAGCCGCATTACAGAAATAATTTTTGAGGAGTATTGATTTCATGGCTATCAAAGTAGGTATCAACGGATTCGGGCGCATCGGGCGCATGGTGTTTCGCGCGGCGGTGCAGAATTTTTCGGACATCGAAATCGTTGGCATCAACGACTTGCTCGAACCGGACTACCTGGCTTACATGCTGCAATACGACAGCGTGCACGGGCGCTTTCAAGGCGCGGTCTCCGTCAAGGACGGCGCCTTGGTGGTCAATGGCAAAACCATCCGCCTGACCCAAGAGCGGGATCCGGCCAACCTGCAATGGGGTGCAGTCGGTGCTGATGTGGTGATCGAAGCCACTGGCCTGTTTTTGGACAAAGCCACGGCCGAAAAACACCTGGCCGCCGGCGCGAAAAAAGTGCTGTTGTCGGCCCCGAGCAAAGACGACACGCCCATGTTTGTATTTGGCGTGAACCACGCGCAATACGCGGGACAAACCATTGTCTCGAACGCCTCGTGCACCACCAACTGCCTGGCCCCGGTGGCCATGGTGCTGAACAACAAATGGGGCATCAAGCGCGGCCTGATGACCACGGTACACGCGGCAACCGCCACCCAGAAAACCGTGGACGGCCCCAGCAATAAAGACTGGCGCGGCGGTCGCGGCATTCTGGAAAACATCATTCCCTCCAGCACCGGCGCGGCCAAGGCGGTGGGCGTGGTGATTCCGGCGCTGAACAAAAAGCTCACCGGTATGTCGTTCCGGGTACCCACCAGCGATGTATCAGTGGTCGACCTGACCTGCGAACTGAATACCGCAGCTACCATGGCCGAGATTTGCGCGGAGATGAAGGCCCAAAGCGAAGGCGCGCTCAAAGGCGTGCTGGGCTACACCGAAGACAAGGTCGTGGCCACCGATTTCCGTGGCGACCCCCGCACCTCGATTTTTGACGCCGACGCCAGTATCGCGCTGGACGGCACCTTCATCAAAATCGTAAGCTGGTACGACAACGAGTGGGGTTACTCCAACAAGTGCCTGGAAATGGTGCGCGTCATCTCGGCATAAAACAGCCCAGGGAGGGTTGATATGGCTTCGCTTCCACCGAATACGCCACTGCGCCCGCTGCCACGGCTGATATTTGCCAGCCGCTGGCTGCAAATGCCGCTGTATCTGGGGCTGATCGCGGCGCAGGGCGTCTATGTCTACCACTTCTGGGTCGAGTTGCTGCACCTCCTGGAGGCGGCTTTCGGTAACCAGGCGGCATTGCAGCAACTGATCACAGCAATCGGTTACCGCAGCGATTACCAGATCACGGCGCTGAACGAGACGCTCATCATGCTGGTGGTGCTGGCGCTGATCGACGTGGTGATGATCTCTAACCTGCTGATCATGGTCATCGTGGGCGGCTATGAGACCTTTGTCAGCCGCCTCAACCTGGAAGGCCATCCCGATCAGCCCGAATGGCTGGACCATGTGAACGCCTCGGTGCTCAAGGTCAAGCTGGGCACAGCCATCATCGGCATCAGCTCCATCCACCTGCTCAAGAGCTTTATCAACGCGGCCAATTACGACGAAAAAGTGCTGATGTGGCAGACCTTGATCCACATCACTTTTTTACTCAGTGCGCTGGCCATTGCCTACACCGACAAGCTTCTGGCCCAAAGCCACGCACCGGCGCGGCACTGAGCGGCGTCCTTTTTACACGGACGGCGGCAGGGCGCCGGCGCTCAGGTGATCTAAGTCCGGCCGGTGTGCCGGATCCACATGGGTCATCAAATTGAGCACGCGGTGGCGCTGCATCACGGCGCGGCGCGCGGCCACGGCAATGTTGTGGCCCTGCTCGACGCTGAGTTGGGCGTCCACCTCAATGTGCGCGTCGGCTACCACCATATCGCCCATTTTTCGGGTGCGCACATCGTGCACACCGATCACGCCCGGGGTATCCAGCAAGGTCTGGCGGATGGCCTGGACTTCGGACTCGTCGATGGCGCGGTCCATCAGGTCATGCAGCGCATCCCAGCCGAAACTCCAGCCCATGCGGCCCACCATCAAACCCACGATCAGTGCCGCAATCGGATCCAGGAGCGGGTAACCGGCCAAATTACCGATCAAGCCCAGCGCCACCACCAGGCTGGACGCTGCGTCTGAGCGAGCGTGCCAGGCGTTGGCCACCAGCATGCTGGATTTGACCCGCTTGGCCACGCCCAGCATGTAGCGAAACAGCAGCTCTTTGGCCACCAGCGCGGCAGCCGCCACCCACAGCGCGGCGGCGTGGGCGGTGGGAATGGTTTCGGGCTGCTCCAGTTTGAGCAGCGCCTGCCAGACCATGCCAGCGCCCACCACCAGCAGCAACACACCCAATGCCAACGAAGCCGCGTTTTCAAAACGCTGGTGGCCATACGGGTGGTCCTCATCGGCGTCTTTGCGGCTTTCGCGCGCAGCGGCCAGCACCACAAAATCCGCCACCAGGTCTGAGAGCGAATGCACCCCGTCGGCCACCAGGCCCTGGGATTTGGCCCATACGCCCACCGCGATTTGGGTAACGGACAGCCCGAGGTTCACGATCACGCTCACCCAGGTGCTGCGCGAGGCGGCCTGCGCCCGCACGGCTGGGGGGATGTCGTCGTGCTCGCTGTCGTCTTCGGTTTCTTTGAAATTCATGGGATGGGGATTCTGACCGCCGGGCGTGTCGGATGGGTATGGCGCATGGTAACCCTGCGCGGCCATGGCATGCTCGGGACATGAAAATCCAGCTGTATTCCGACTTGCACTTGGAAGCGCACCCAGCGTTTGCGCCCCAGCCGGCGCCGGATGCGGATCTGCTGGTGCTGGCCGGTGATATTGGTTCCTACCAAGCGGGCTCGGCGCTGGCGCAGGACCCCGACTTCGGCTTGCGCCGTTTTTCGCCCCGCCAAGGCTGGCCCACGCCGGTGGTATTTGTGCCCGGTAACCATGAATACGACGCGCTGGACTTTGACGCCGCCCATGCGCGGCTGCGCGAAACCTGCGAACGCTTGGGGATGGTGTGGCTGGAGCGCGCAGCGTGGCACCCGCGCGTGCCGGATGCGCAGGGTCGTCCGCTTCGCTTCATCGGCACCACGCTGTGGACCGACTTTGATGCGCTGGTTGATCTCAGGGCCCCGCTGACCGCGCAACTGCAAGCACGCGACAAAGCGTTTCGCGCTGCCAACTTCTACCTGAAGAAGACCGACACCACACGCAACGGCGCGCCCTTTCTGGCCGAAGCGGTACGGGAACAGGCGCTGCGCTGCCAGGACTGGCTGCGCGCAGCGCTGGACACACCTTTTGAGGGCAGCACGGTGGTGGTCACGCACTTTGCCCCGAGTCTGCGCAGCGCCGACCCGCGTTACGGGCTGGTGCCCGGGACCGCCGGCTTTTGTAACGCGCTGGATGATCTGCTGCCCCGGGCGGACCTCTGGCTGCACGGCCACTTGCACGCCCCCAGCGATTACCGCCACGCCGGTTGCCGGGTCGTGGCCAATCCTTTGGGGTATGCGCGCAAAAACGAGCAGAGCGCCTTCGCCGCGTGCGCCACACTGGAGATATAGGACCGGCGCAAAGCGGCAGACGAGAGGGGCTGAGGATTCGGGTTTTCGCGCTGTGAAGAATCGGGCAGCCGCCTACAATGTGCCTTGTTTTTCAGCACCCTCGCCCGCTCCCCCACCCACTTCCCATGCAGATCGGCCCGTACGCCTTAGAGAACCGCGTTTTTGTCGCACCCATGGCGGGCGTGACAGACCGGCCGTTTCGCCAACTCTGTAAACGGCTGGGGGCTGCCTATGCGGTCAGTGAGATGGTGACCTCGCGCAAAGATTTGTGGGATTCGCTGAAGACCTCGCGGCGCGCCAACCATGACGGCGAACCCGGCCCGATCGCGGTGCAAATTGCCGGCACCGACGCCGGGATGATGGCGCAGGCCGCCGAATACAACATCACCCGCGGCGCGCAAATCATCGATATCAACATGGGCTGCCCGGCCAAAAAGGTCTGCAACCGCTGGGCGGGTTCGGCGCTGATGCAGGATGAAAATTTGGCGATCGAGATCGTGCACGCGGTGGTGCAGGCCTGTGCGCCGCATGGCGTTCCGGTGACGCTCAAGATGCGCACCGGCTGGAGTTCGCACGGCAAGAATGCGCTCGCCATCGCGCTGGCTGCCGAACAGGCCGGCGTGGCCATGGTCACGGTACACGGTCGCACGCGCGAACAGGGCTACAAGGGCGAAGCCGAATACGACACCGTGCGTGCCGTCAAAGCGGCGCTGCGGATTCCGGTTGTGGCCAACGGCGACATCGACTCCCCGGAGAAAGCCGCCGCCGTTTTGGCTTATACCGGTGCCGACGCCGTGATGGTGGGACGCGCCGCCCAGGGCCGCCCTTGGATATTCCGCGAAATCAACCACTACTTGGCAACCGGCACGCATCTGGCACCGCCGCTGGTGGAAGAAGTGCGGCGCTTGCTAGTGGAACATTTGCACGACCACTACAGCCTGTACGGCCACTACACCGGCGTGCGCTCGGCGCGCAAACACATTGGCTGGTATGTGCAGGCGCTGCCCGCCGGCGAGGCGTTCCGGCGCACGATGCTGGCGCTGGACGACAGCGTCGCGCAAGTCGCCGCAGTCGAACAGTTTTTTGATAGCTTAAGCGCGCGCATGGACCGCATTCC
>CANFTU010000096.1 GCA_947450005.1 Comamonadaceae bacterium
GCAATGTTTTTGTTGATGGCCGTCTCACGCGGTGCGCGTTCGGCGGCGACCAGGTTGGCGGCGAGTGACTTGGTGTCAATGCCGGACCCTGCACCCATGGTGTTGGTGATGTTGGCGGCCGCCTTGGTGTTCGCTGCACTTGTGCTTGTACTCGAACTTGTACTCGTCGAAGCGGTGCTGCTGGATGAAGTCGATGTGACGGCGGTAACCATGGTCTACGTTTCTCTCAAGTGTTCAGCGTCTTGCGTCAGCGACAACATCCATCGACTTATATGTATTTGAAGAGTGACAGCTGGGAGATTTTCGCAAAGCTGGCCTGTGCCGCTTCCAGTGACACCATCTGCTTTTGCATCTGGGTGATGGCCGATGCCATATCCAGATCCTCGACATTGGAGAGCGCTTTCTTCAGCGTGATCTTGGTGTCGTCCAACATAATTCCCTGCTGCTCCACCACCTTCATGCTGGTGCCTGAATCGGCCTGCGCCAGCACGACACCATTGTGCAAAGCGTCCATTTCGGTAAGGCCACGCCGCATGCCACTCTTATCGTCGCCTTTAACGGCAGTGATGAGATCATCCACCGATTGAAAGAATCCCGTACCGCTGGCAACCCCATCGGAATCGGTGCGCACCACCCGCACGAAAGCGTTGGTTCCAGGTCGATTCAGCGGCAGTTGGCGTTGGTCACCTACGGCAATGTTCATGCGGGTCTGGTCGCCCTGGTAGCTGACCGCGCCGGTGGCGTCGGCTTCAAATGCCGGGTTGCTGACCTTGCTTCCGGCAAAAATGTAGTTGCCCGTGGTGTCGCGGGTATTGGCCAAACTGAGCAGCTGGTCCCGCAGGCCCTTCATCTCCGTGGCAATGGCCGTGCGGCTCACGGTGCCTTGGGTTCCGTTGCTGGCCTGAATCGACAGCTCCTTGATCCGCACCAGCACATCACCGGCGCTGGTCAACGTGGTGCTCTCCAGGTCCAGGCGGGCCTGCACGGTGTCCAGGGCCTTCCCATAGTTTTCCTGGCGGGCCAAGGTGGCCTTGATACGGGCCATCATCGCGGCTTGGTCCGGGGCATCGCTCGGGTTGAGAATTTGTTTTCCGGTTGCAATCTGCGCCTGACTTTTGCTCAGCGCGTTAGTCGCGTTGCTCATCTGCTTGGTAGCGCGGTCAAATATGAAGGCGGTGGAAATTTGCATGGTGTGGCCTTGCTACGAATCGCTTAGCGGATGCCCAGGACGCTGTCGAACAGCTGCCCGGAGATCTGGATAACTTTGGCGGCCGCTTGATAGGCCTGCTGAAAACGGATTAGATCGGCAGCTTCGGCGTCAAGGCTCACGCCGGAGAGCTCGTCCCGCGACGCAACCGCCTGCTCATGAACGACGGTCAAGGCGGTTTGCGCAATCGTGGCTTGGCGGGCAATATTGCCCATCTCATTCACGTGGTCGATATAAGCCGCGCTGATGGTCTTGTTGCCTACCAGGTGCTTATTCTCCAGGGCAGCAAGGGCGATGGCGTTGTCGTTGTTACCAACGCCATCCTGGTTGCCATTCATATTGAACATGTCGCCCTGCGCGGGCGCACTGGTGAACGATAGGCGCAGTCCCTGGTACTCCAGGCCCGGGGCCAGTTCGGCGGGGTCAAAGTCCCGGCTAGCGACCACGGTTCCGCTGGTTTTGTCGGTGATGGTGTAGTGGGTTGCCGTGGTGAATTCGACTTCCAGACTCTGTGCGCGCAAGGCTTCACGCGGATCGACGGCCTGTCCCGCGTAACTCGCTGACACAGACGACATTCCCGCGCCGGATACAAACACCAGCAAGTCATCCGGCGTCGCGCCGCTGATACTGGCCTCGGTGCGAAAGCCCAGCTGGGCCATCTCGTATGGCGTTCCGGACGCACCGAAAGTCAATTGCAAGGGTGTGTAGCCGGTCCCGCTGTCGTCTGCCGTTACCGGCTGGGTCAAACGCAAGCTTCCGCCATAGACGCCACTGGAGATACTCAGCGCATTGGCCTCGCTACCGCCGTAGTACGTGGTGTCGATGGTGATGTCCTGACCCTCGTAACCTGCCTCATTGGTGATCACCAGTTCACCCGCCGGCGTTACCGAGGCCTTCACGTGGGTGTTGTCCGTCTGGTCATTGATCGCAGACGCTAAGTCATAGATATTGCGCAAGGCGGGCGTGAGCGCCCCGTCCTGGTAGCTGGCGATGTCCACACCAGAAATCGACAGCGGCATACTCAGGCGGATCTGGCTCGGCGGTATGCGGATCTCGTTGTAAGCAACTGCCGTCACACCGCTATTCAAGGTGGGCGAGAGCACCAAGTGCACTTCGTTACCGGCGCGGGAAATGCTGGCGGTGACACCGGTATCGGAGGACTTGAGGTTGATTGCGGCCACCAAACCATTCAGATCGGTCACTTCGGTGGTGTCAATGGTCTGGCCGCCTACCTCCATCGGCATATTCAAAATCGACTCGCCGCCAATAGTCGGAACACCATCGGAGGTGTCTTCGTTCACGGTAATCGGCAAGCGGGTGCTGTCATCGGCACTGACGACCTGTCCATTGATGGTCACCGTATCGACCAATGCATCCGCATTCACATAGGTTTTGCTGTTAATCCAGCTCGCGAGATCACTGGCCTGGCGGGTGGAACCATCGCTCAGCGCATCCAATCCATCGAGCGCAACTCCATTGATGACAAACGCGTCCGCGGCTATAGCGCCGGTTTGTCCGGTCTGAATCCGGTTACCCTGCAAAACTGCAGGAAAGGTCTTGTAACTGGCGACCTCGTCTTTGCTGTTGTAAACCGGTTGCTGCTGCACCGTGGCCTGCGCGCCATAAAAAACCTGCATATCACGGTAGCCGCTGCTGCCCGAGACATTCAAATAGGCTTCGCTGTACGTCGCACCGGACGCAAAGCCATTGCTGGTGGTCATCAGCGTTTCCTGCATCGCATCGCTGAGGCTGCCGCCCACCAACGCGCGTCCGTCACGGGTGAGGATGTTCAGGTTCTGACCGCTCTGCGCCGCATCCAGATAAAAGTGCACATCCTGCATGCCCCGCGCCACCGAGGCCACCGCTTGAATCGGCACGCTGCTGGCCACCGAAACCGCATGACCGGCGCTGGGATGTGGATTGTTGACAAACACCTTGGCGATGTCGTCGGCAGGCACGAGCAACTGCCCATCCGGGGTACTGCGTACCAGTGTTGCACTGGGCTCATACGCCAAGGTTGCGTCCGTGCCGCTGGTATTGGTGTCTTTTTCGATCACCCGGAACTGCGCGGCCGCACTGACCCGCATCGGGTCATCAAACGCCACGTGCATTCCTCCGGCGGCGCTGGAGGCAGATGCATCGAACGCAAAGAGCGCAACTGCCGGATTGCCATAGCCGTCGATACCGCCCAGATGCGCCTCGTTGACGGCACCTGCAAAACTCTTCGCCAGGTTGTCCAATGCGGCGCGGGAGCTTCCCAGCACCTGTTCCCTGAACGTCATCAAGCCTGAAATGCTGCCGCTGGTCGGACCACTCAAAGCCAGCGGCTTCCCGTAGGGGTCCAGTACCAGCGCCACCTTTTCTGGAGATGCTGAATTGAAATTGGCACCGATGGGTACCGACTTGTTGCCGATCACCACCAGGTCCTGGTTGATAGAGGGGCCTAGGCTGACCGTAACGGTACCGTTCAAATCGAATTTGGTATTCACATGCGCGAGGTTCGACATATCGCGCAGCAACTGGTCGCGCTGATCCAAAAGCCCAGGCGGCTGGGCATCGGCCGTGCGCTGCTTGGTCAACTGCGTATTGACCATCGCCAACTGCTTGGACAGCGAATTGATCTGGTCAACCTGACCCTGCAAAGCCTGACTGGTTTCCTCTTGAATGGAGTCCAGCTGAGACGATAACTGGCCGAACCGGTCCGCCACGCCTTGCGCATCGCGCACAAAGCTGCTGCGCAGCACCGTGGAGGCGGGGTCGGTCGATACGTCCCGCGCCGAGGAGAAAAACTGGTCCAAGGAGCTGTTGAGACTCATGGTCTCACCACCCATGATGTCCACCACGCGGTTGGCGTAGTTCACCATGGGCTCCTGGCTGGTCAAGTCGCTGTTGCTGTTGCGCAGATTGGCCTCAACAAATGCGTTGTACTGGCGGGTAATGCGGTCTACCGCCACACCGGTACCCATAAAAATATTGCCGGTTTGGGTCACCGGGTTGGCCACGAAGTTGGCCGTCTCACGCGAGTAACCGACCGTAGATACGTTGGCAATGTTGTTGGCCGTCGTGTTCAGCGCGCGCTGGTACGCCGCGACTGCATTCGATGCAACGCCCAGAATGTCACTCATGGCCGGGCTCCGTCAGCGGAATCGGCTGGTTTCACCGCCTCTTCGGCCCGAGCAATCGGGCGTTGTGCCGCGCTCAGAGGCAAGGGCCCGCCCATGCGCGGCAAGGGCAGGGCACTTTGTGCGACCGGCTCCAGCGACAGGGGTTTGGCCTGCGGCGCAGCCAGTGAAAAACCTTTGGCCGATGCTGCCGCACGGGCCTGCAAGACGCTGGCCGTGGAGCTGGGCTGCTGTTCCTTGTGCGCCTGCTGCTCCTGAATTTCTTTGATTGCCTGGGCATTGGCCGCCTGGACAGCTGGATCCGGCATGTTCTTGATCAACATATCGGCCAGACCTAGCGTGTTCTTCTTGGCCATAGCCAGGGAGACTTCCTTGTCGAACATGCCCTCAAATGTGTCCTTGGCCTGCGACTCCACCAGATCGCTTTTGAAGCTGGCGTCGCGCATGGACTTCATCATCATCTGCAAGAACAGCGCTTCAAATTGCTGTGCGGTTTCGCGGGCCGCGCTTTTGCCGTCCTTCGCCGCTTTCCCTTTGAGCCGTCCTAAGGCGTCAAAGTCCAGGTACGAGCCCGCACCTGTGCCGCCAAGCGCCGCATTGGCCGCCGGTGGAAGGTTGTTGGAGAGCGCGTCCATGGTGCAATCGATTCCGAAGCGTGTGAACTCAAATCACCAGGAGCTCGGCGCGCAAGCTGCCGGAACTCTTCAACGCCTCGAGAATGGCAATCAGGGCCGAGGGTGTGGCACCCACCTGGTTGATCGCGTCGACGATGGCGCGCAAGTCCACGCCGGGCTGGAACAAGAACATGGGCTTGTTCGGCTCTTCAATCTTCACGTCCGCGTTTTGTACCGCTTGGGTCGTTCCATTCGACAGCGCTCCGGGTTGGGAGACCTCGTTGGTCATCGCGACCGACACCGTAATGGTCCCGTGGGTCACGGCAGCAGCCGTCACGCGCACATTGCGGCTGATCACCACCGTTCCTGTTTTGGCATTGATAACCACCCGTGCCGGGCCTTCGCCGGGCTGCACGTCCAGGTTCTCAACCATGCTCATGAAGGTCACACGCTGGCTCAAATCGCTGGGTGCGCGAACCAAAATCGAGACGCCGTCCAGTGCGCGGGCAATGTCGCCGCCGAACTTGGTATTGATGGCCTGGATGATGGCGCTGGCCGTGGTGAAGTCACCGTCCCGCAAGTTCAATAAGACGCTGTCGGTCTTATCAAAGGAATTGTTCACCAGCTTTTCAACGATGGCGCCGGACGGTATGCGCGCCGCCGTAGTCACGCCGCTGCTCGCCTTGGAACCCGCCGCACCGACATCCATTCCCGTGGACGTTAACGCGCCCTGCGCAAGGGCATAAATCTGCCCGTCCACACCGCGCAAGCTGGTCATCAACAGGCTGCCGCCACGCAAACTGGTGGCCTTACCGATAGCCGATACGTTGACGTCAATGCGTTGGCCTGGCTTGACCATGCCCGGGAGCTCGGCGGTGATCATCACAGCCGCCACATTGGCCAGGTTGATCTTGCCAGCGGCTGCTGCAGCCTCATAGTCAGCGATCGAACTTTCTTGGTTCACACCCATGCGGCTGAGCAAGGTCTTCATGCTCTGCGTGGTGAACGTCAGGTCGGAGCCGTCGCCAGTTCCTTGTAAACCGACGATGAGTCCGTAACCGATCAACTGGTTGCTGCGCATGGCCGCCATGCTGGCCAGGTCTTTGATGCGGTCGGCGTGCGCCGCGCCCATACCCAAAAGGGACAGTGCGAGCAATATGCCCAGGCGCATCAGTTGGAGCGGGAACTTAGACATGTGTTTTCTTCCGGTCAGGTGGCCAAAAATCAGAAGGGCCACAGCTTGAGCAAGGCGCTGGTACCCCAACCCGCGCGGGTTGCGGCTGCCATATCGCCGGTACCGCGGTAGGTAATCTGGGCATTCGCAAGGCGTGTCGACAACACGCTGTTGTTAGGCGATACATCTTCTGGCCGGATCACGCCGGCAACCTGGATGATCTCGGAGCCCTCGCTCAGTGCCATTTGCTTTTCACCGCGCACCACCAGGTTTCCATTGGCCATGACTTCCACCACGCTCACCACCACCGAGCCCGTCAGCTTGGCGTACTGATCCGCGCTACCGACGCCGGTACTAACCGTTTTGGCGCCAGCCAGTTGGCTCACATTCAGTAGACCGCCACCCATTTCGATTGGCAATGAGGTGTTAGTCGCGGTGCGGCTGAGGTTGTTGTTTTGGGTGCGGGTGGCTTGGGACGTTTCCGACAAGGAGACAGTGATCACGTCACCCACTTTGAAGTTGCGACCACGCCCGAGAAAGGTCTCACCCAAGCCCGCGTTGTACAAGGATCCGGTCGCCTGTTCAGGCACTTCCGTGGCAACCGGGTACACCGGGGCAAATCCGGTGGAATGGGTCAAGGGCTGCGGCGGCAAGACCGAGCAACCCGCCAAGCAAGTAGCAGCGAAGACGAAAGCAGAGAGAACGCGCGCGGTCATGCTGATTCCTTACATGTTCTGGTTCATGTACTTGAGCATGCCGTCCACCGCCGAGATGGCTTTGGAGTTGATCTCGTACGCGCGCTGGGTTTCGATCATGTTGACCATTTCCTCCACTACGTTGACGTTGGAAGCCTCCAACGTGCCCTGCATCAGCGCACCGGTGCCGCTCGTACCGGGATTGGCCGCAACGGGTGTGCCGCTGGCGGGTGTTTCTTTCATCAGGTTCTGGCCCACCGGGGTCAAGCCGGCCGGGTTCAAGAAGCGGGCGATCTGGATCTGACCCAGCGTAGTGGTACCTCCGCCAAACAACTCAGCGCTGACCGTTCCGTCGCGGCCGATGGTCAGGCTCTGCGCAGTAGGCGGGATGGTGATCGCGGGCTGCAGCGGCTGACCGCTGGAGGTCACCAGCTGTCCGGTCGCCGACACCTTGAAATTGCCGTCGCGTGTATAGGCCACGGTGCCGTCGGCCTGCAGGATCTGGAAGTGTCCTTCGCCGGCAATCGCCAAATCCAGCGGATTTTGGGTGTTGATCATGTTGCCCTGGGCATTGAGCTTTTCGGTGGCCATCACGCGCACACCGGTACCCAGCATCAAGCCGGTTGGGGCCTGGGTAGCGGCCGATGTCTGGCCGCCTGCCTGGCGGATGTTTTGGTAGAGCAGGTCTTCGAAGACTGCACGGTCACGCTTGAAGCCGGTGGTGTTGACGTTGGCAAGGTTGTTCGAGATCACGTTCATACGTGTCTGCTGCGCGTCCAGGCCCGTCTTGGCGACCCACATTGATGCGTCCATCTTTTGCTCCTAGGTGAATTCAATACCTGGAACGATGCAAAAGACATGCCACCCAAAATTGCCGGTTTTCCGGCCATCCCGAAGGTGGGCCGGACGTGGCTGCGCTTTATCTGCCAACCGCAGTTGGCTTCACCCCTTCTCCGGGGCGTTAGCTGCCTTTAAGCATGGAGGCGCCCGCCTCGTCGGTGGTCTTCGCCTCTTTGATCATGTTGATCTGCTGCTCAAAAGCACGGCTCTGGTCGATCAGCTTGACCATGATGTTCATGGCATTGACGGAGCTACCCTCCAAAGCGCCAGGCGTAAGCCCCGCCTTTTCCGGCCCTGGCGTAATGTCCTGCCCATCGCCCGCGCTGTTTTTGAACAAGCCGTCCTGGCGTCGCAACAGAGGAGAGGTACTGGCATCGCGCAACATCAACTTACCCAGTGCCACGGGCACTTTCACCCCCACCTGGGCCGGATCCGTTCCCATGACGGTTCCGTCCGAGCGGATCTCA
>CANFTU010000097.1 GCA_947450005.1 Comamonadaceae bacterium
AGCAAGCTGTGGCCTGCCCGCTGCTGGAGGGTATCGACCTGGCTGGCGCCAAGGGCGTGCTGGTGCTGATTTCGGCCAAGCGCGGCTCGCTCAAACTGAGCGAATCACGTCTGGCCATGGATACGGTGCGTGGCTATGCGTCACCGGATGCCCACGTGATTTACGGCACAGCGCACGACGAGTCGCTCGGTGATCAGGTCCGCGTGACGGTGGTGGCCACGGGCCTGAGCCGCCAGGCTCCGCGCCGCCAAGCGCCTCCTCTACAGGTGATGCGCACCGGAACCGACAATGTGCCATTCAATGTCCCCACGCTGACCGACGCGGTCGCGCAAACCAACAACTTGGGCGGCAGCCCGACGCCGCGCATCGCCGACATGGATTTCTCCAACGTCGGACGCCCCCAGGTTTGGGCCAATGCGGGACGCCGTGGCGCGTCGGCAGCCGCGCGGGTGGACGCCATGTCCAGCGGCGGCATGGACGACATCGACATCCCTGCTTTCCTGCGCAAACAGGCTGATTGACATCCGCGCGTGGCCTGGTCCCGCCCTCGAGGCGGCGGTAGGCCACGTCTAAAATATGACGATGATTCAACAGCGCACACTGAAGTCGCTTACCAAGGCGGTAGGGGTGGGGTTACACAGCGGTCAGCGGGTGGAGTTGACGCTGCGCCCGGCCGCACCGGATACTGGCATCGTCTTTCGCCGCGTCGACCTCGCCGACGTACCCGATATTCGCGTCTCGCCGCAGGCAGTGACCGAAACGCGCCTGGCTTCTACGCTGTCGGCGGGCGGGGCCAAAGTACACACCGTGGAGCACCTGATGTCGGCCTGCGCCGGACTCGGGGTTGACAACATGTACGTGGACATCACGGCGGAAGAGGTGCCGATACTGGACGGCTCCGCCGCCTCTTTTGTCTTCTTGCTGCAAAACGCCGGGATCGTGATGCAAAACGCCGCGCGCCGGGTTGTGCGGATCACATCCCCCATCGAGGTCCGCGAAGGCACGGGCGCGCAAGCCAAGTGGGCACGCTTGCTCCCTTACAACGGCTACAAACTGGGTTTCGAGATTGATTTCAACCACCCCGCCGTGGATTCGACCGGGCAGAAGGTGGAGTTCGACCTCGGCACCGGCAATTACGCCAAAGACATTGCCCGCGCCCGAACCTTCGGTTTCACCAAGGATGTGGAAATGATGCGCGCCAATGGCCTGGCCATGGGCGGCGGTTTGGACAATGCCATCGTGATGGATGATTACAAGGTGTTGAACGCCGGCGGACTGCGCTACGACGACGAATTCGTCAAACACAAAATTCTGGACGCCATGGGTGACCTCTACCTCCTGGGCCATCCCCTGCTGGCGCATTACGAAGCCCGCCGCTCAGGCCATGCCCTCAACAACATCCTGTTGCGCGCGCTGCTGGAGCAACCGCAAGCCTGGGAGATGGTCAGTTTTGAGGATGAGCGGCAGGCCCCACGCGGCTTCGCGCTAGCGGCCCCTGCCTGGTAAGCACAGCGCTGCCTGACGCGCGCCCATGTTGCTGTTTCGCGCCCTCTTGTTGCTGATGCTGGTTGGGGCCGGTGTCTGCTTCGCGTTTTTCATTGCCACCAACAATCTGCGCTTTCGGCGCTGGGGCATGCAGTTGTTGCAATATGCGCTGCTCACTGCGCTGGTGTTTTTCGGCATTTTGATTTTGAGCCGCATCCTGTAGCGCGACCCTCACCCCGCGCCGAAACCACGCACAAGCTAGCGGCTGCGCCCCCGCTTGTAGCTGCTGGTACGGCCCGCCACATCGCCTTTGCCACCGGCAGTTTTCGCCGCGGCCAGTAATTGCAGAGACCGACCGGCATGGGCATGGGTGATCGCAAGGCCCAAGGCATCGGCGGCATCCGGACCGGGCACACCCGGCAAATCCAATAAACGCCGCACCATCTCCTGCACCTGGGGCTTGGCAGCGCGCCCGTAACCAACCACCGCCTGCTTCATTTGCAAAGCCGTGTATTCGGCCACAGGCAGCTGCGCCTGCACCAGCGCGGCAATCAAGGCCCCGCGGGCCTGACCCAGCAGCAGCGTGGACTGCGGGTTCACATTCACAAAAACGATTTCAACCGCCGCGCAATCAGGTTGGTAGCGCTGCACCACTTCGGCCACGCCCTGAAAAAGGGCCTGTAGCCGGGCCGGTAATGCCGTGGTGGCCAGATGGCCGGTGCTGATGGTGCCGCTGGCCACGTAGCGCAAGATGCCGGCCTCGGCTTCCAGCACACCAAAACCGGTGGTACGCAAGCCGGGGTCAATACCAAGAATGCGCATGCGGACCTCAGGGCAGCTGGGCATACGCCATGCGACCCTGGATCAGGGCGCTGCGGTTGGCGAGGTATTCGGAGGCTGGCAATTTCTCAAAAAACTTCGGGCGCGGCAACATCACGGCCAAACGCGCTGCCTCATTCGGTGCCAGGCGGGATGCATCTTTGCGGTAATAGCGCCACGATGCGGCCTGCGCGCCAAAAACGCCGTCACCCCACTCCACGTGGTTCAGATAAATCTCCAGAATGCGCTCCTTGCTCAAGCAGGCCTCCAGCAGCAGGGTGATCACCAACTCTTGCGCTTTGCGCACGATAGTGCGCTCGCCGCTGAGAAATAAATTTTTCGCCAGCTGCTGCGTGATGGTTGATCCGCCAATGATTCGGGGGGGCTTGACCGCCCGGCCCTTTGCTGCGGCGCTGCGGGCCTCCGCACGGGCCTGGGCTTTGGCGTTTTTCTGCCAGGCGGTATTGATGGCCTCCCAATCGACACCGCCATGGGTGGCGAATCCATCATCTTCGGATGCCAGCACGGCACTTTTCAGCGCGCGGCTGATTTGGCCATATGGAACCCACTCCTGCTGCCAGTGGCTGCGCTCGGGTGCGGTGGTGATACGCCACAGCTCCGAACGTTCAAACGCTGTTGAGTGCGGGTCCACGTACGCCATGGCGGCGATCCGCAAGGCAAAGTACAGCTGCAAGCCCAGCAGCGCCAAGGCCATCAGCAGCAGTCCACGCAGTGCCGGCTTCATCGTCAGTCCACCAAGGCTTCGGTTCGGTCGTCGGTATGGACAAAGCGGAACCGGGCCACAAACACCAACTGATCTGCAGTAGCCCGGATCGCTGCGCTGAAGGTCCCGAAGGGCGCAGCGCGGCGCACGATGTTGTCGGCATGGTGGTCCAGGATCGCGTCGCCCGAAGACCGCGCCAGGGACGTCGAGACCACCCGACCCGCTGCATCTACCGTGATCGCCATGGTCAATTCGCCGAATATTTTTTCGCCATCGCGAGACGGAAAATCCAGAGTCCCCTGCTTTTCTATGGCACGGCGCAGTTCGCTGAAATAGGCGGCGAAAACCGCCTCGCGGGTCGTGGGGCTGAAAAACCGCTTGCGCGGGCGGGCGTTCTCCGTCGCCACATCTTTCTCCAGCGCGGCGATTTGCTGAATCAATCGCCGCTGACGCTCCTCTTGTTGCGTGGCTTTTACCGGATCGGCTGCAGATTCGGCACTGTTTTGCAGGGTGGCGAGTTGGTCACGCACCTGCGCCAGCAAAAGATTTTGCTGCTGGCGCATGGCTTCGATAGACGAGGCCGCTGTCTGGTTCTCGAACTCCAGGCCCGGCGCGGCCGCGTCAACCAACAAGGCCTCGGCGGCGTGCCCTGCCATGGCATTGCCCCCGCCTTCCATCGAGGTCTGGGCCAGCAACTGGCTCTTCACCGGCTTGGCCTGCCCCGGCGCATTGAGCATCACCACCTCTAAAACCGGCGGCTGAAAAATCCGGTCCAAAGCGGCCGGATCCACAAAGCGCACCGTCAGAAGCCCGGCATGCAACAGCAACGACGCGGCCATCGCCTTGTGAAAAGTCGTGAGCGCGCGTGCAGACTCGATCACCCCGGCCTCCGCTCAAACTGCGCCCTGGGTGGGCACAGGCTGGGCAGGCCCGTCCGGCGCAGCGTCGGCGAGGTTGATGGCGAGCGCAATCGGGCCGCCGACTGCATCGTCCTCGCCATCATCGGGCAGGTCTTCCGCGGGTGCGGCGGAACCATCCGCATCCAGCCGCTCCACCACCGTTCCATTGATATCCAGCGTGATCAGGTCCGGGACCCCCAGCCGCACGCGGACCTGGGCACCGCGTGGCAGGCCTTGTGCGCCCAGGATGGGCAGCACCAGGGGCAAGGCATCCGCGCGGAACATGTTGTCCTTAAAGACCGTGCCCACCAACTCGCTGATGGCGTTTTGGTTCAGGTACTGCAGCGTCCAGTAACGCTCCATGGCGTTTTGGTGCGCGTTGTAGGCGCTGTAGGCGTCCTCGAACCCGGAAATGATGGCGAGCAACTGGGCGTCTTTAGGCTTGAACGCAGCGGCCAGGGCCGCCGTGCTGCCATGGCGGATGCACGCGATGATCTGCCACTGGTTGACCATGTCGGTGTAGCGGCGCAGCGGTGAGGTGCTCCACGCGTAGCACTTCACGCCAATGCCCGCATGCGGCGCGGCGCGCGTACCCATGCGCACTTTCACGCCAGGGGCCAAAGAGGCTTGGCTGCGGTAAATGCCGGGAACACCCAACTCCGCCAGCCAGCCACCCCAGCTGCTGTTGGCCAGGATCATGGCTTCGGCGACGATCAAATCCAGCGGCGCGCCACGCTGTCGCGTGCTGATCTCCACCACCTCACTGCCCTGCGGCTCGTCCCCGGAACCATCGCGCAGGCGGAAGTTGTAGTCCGGGCGGTTGAAAGTCTCCGGCTTGCCGCGCACGGCCTCGCGCCGCGATTTCAGCGCGCAGGCCAGGCGGTGCAAAAACGCCAGCTCCGGCTGCAGTTTCACCAGCACATCGGGCGCATCGCTGGCGGCTTCGCCTTGCAGCCAGGCATCCGTGACCCAACGCTCCAACTGGTCGTGGCGCAGGTTATGCGCAATCGGCACCTGCTCGATACAGCTGCGGCTGCCATGCAATTCCAGCGTGGCTTCGTCAATGTCCACGTACAGCGAGACTGCCGGGCACGCACGCCCCTCCTGTAACGTGAAATGCTGCACCAGCGCATCGGGCAGCATGGTGATTTTGAAACCGGGCATGTAGACCGTCGACAGACGCGCGCGGGCTATGGCGTCGATCTCGCTGCCCGGTTGCAAGGCCAATCCGGGCGCAGCGATGTGGATACCCAGCGTGACGCTGCCCGTACCCAAACCCTGAACGGACAGCGCGTCGTCAATTTCGGTGGTTGCCGAGTCGTCAATCGAAAACGCGGCAACCGGTGCCAACGGCAGGGTGTCGGTCAGCGCTGGCGCTTCCAATACCGGGAAACCGGTGCCCTTGGGGAAATATTCCAGAGCGAACCGCTTCCAATGGAATTGGTAGGGTGAATCGATAGCACCGGCTTTTTGAAGCAGCGCCAGGGGCGCGGTCTGGCTGGCGCGCGCAGCCTCAACCACCGCTTTGTATTCAGGGGCGTTTTTATCGGGCTTGAACAGAATTTTGTAGAGCTGATCGCGCACCGCTTGCGGACATTGACCGGCCAGCAGCGCCTGCGCCCACAGGTCAATTTGTGCAAGCACCTGCTTCTTCTTTTCGATGGCGGCCAGCGCCTGCGCAATCACATCAGCGCTGGCTTTGCGAAAGCGGCCTTTGCCGGCACGGCGAAAGTAGTGTGGCGCCTCGAACAGGGCAAACAGCATGCCCGCCTGTTGCTGCAAGCTGGCCTGGGCACTGAAATAGTCGCGGGCCAGTTCGGCAAAGCCGAACTCTTCGTCCGGCGCGAACTCCCAGGCCATTTCCAACTCCACCTCCTGACCCAAAGCGGCACTGGCCGCCATGAAAACCGCAGGGGAAGGCGAATCGAAACGCAGGAGCTGATGGGCCGCCTTCACCTTGATGCGCTTGCCGCTGTCGAGCTCGACCTGGGCTGACGCATCGGCCTCGGAGAGTACGCGCCCGGCCATGAATTTACCGGCTTCATCAAAGAGGAGATACATGCGCAGATTGTCCCATGCGTTGCCCCGGATAATCCCGTCATGGCAAACCCCTTTGGACGTCCCTCACCCCGTGCATGGGCGCAGTCCTTGTTCGAACGCTTGGACGCGCCTCTTTTGTTTGCGATGGTGCTGCTGGCAGGCGCGGGATTGCTGGCTATCTATTCATCCGGGTATGACGGTGGCGCACGGTTTATTGACCACACGCGCAATACCTGCATTGCCTTTGCCATCATGTTCAGTGTCGCCCAGGTGCCGCCGCAGCGCTTGATGGCGCTGGCGGTGCCCTTGTATCTGGTCGGTATTGCGCTCCTGATTGCGGTTGCGGTGTTTGGCATCACCAAAAAGGGGGCGCGGCGCTGGGTCAACGTGGGCGTGACCATTCAACCCAGCGAAATTTTGAAAATTGCTGTGCCTTTGATGCTGGCCTGGTGGTTTCAAAAGCGCGAGGGACAGTTGCGTCCTTTGGACTTCGCCGTTGGCGGTCTGCTGGTGCTGCTACCGGTCTTGTTGATCGTGCGCCAGCCCGATTTGGGTACCGCCTTGCTGGTACTGGCGGCCGGCCTGTCCGTGGTGTTTTTTGCCGGCATGAGTTGGTGGCTGGTGCTGCCACCCATAGCGGGCGTGCTCATTGGGCTGGTCTTGATTGTGGTTTTTGAGCCAACGCTGTGTGCGGCAGGCTTTGACTGGCCCTTGTTACACGACTACCAGCAGCAACGCATTTGCACCCTGCTGGATCCCACGCGGGATCCTTTAGGGAAAGGCTTTCATATTCTGCAAGGCATGATCGCCATTGGAGCCGGCGGCGTATCGGGCGCTGGTTTTATGCAAGGGACACAATCGCATCTGGATTTCATCCCCGAGCGCACAACCGACTTCATCTTTGCCGCCTTTGCGGAGGAGTTTGGTCTGTTGGGGAATGTCTACCTTTTGTTTGCCTATCTGTTCCTGATTTTTCGGGGTTTGGACATCGCCATGGAAGCCCCCACGGTTTTCGCCCGCATGCTGGCGGGCAGCCTGACCGCGATTTTTTTCACCTACGCGTTCGTGAACATGGGCATGGTCAGCGGCATCCTGCCGGTGGTTGGTGTTCCCCTGCCGTTCATCAGCTACGGCGGCACGGCGATGGTCACGCTCGGGCTGGCGATGGGAATGCTGATGTCCGTGTCGCACGCACGGCGATTGGTCCAATCCTAAGCATGCCCGCAGGGTGGCCGCCTACAATGGCCCGATGATTGCACGCGAACCCACTCTCGAACGCCTGGCCACGGCCAAATCCCTGTTACTGACCCCGTTCGGCCTGGACGAGTCCCACCTATGGCGGGTACTGGGCGAAATCAAAGCCCACCGGGTTGACGAAGCTGATTTGTATTTCCAGTACACCCGTTCGGAGGGCTGGAGCCTGGAAGAAGGCATTGTCAAAACCGGCAGCTTCAGCATTGACCAAGGCGTTGGCGTGCGCGCCGTCAGCGGTGAGAAGACCGCATTCGCTTACTCGGATGACATTTCCGAAGCCTCTTTGCTGGACGCAGCCCGCACCGTGCGCTCCATCGGACTGGCCCGCACCAGCGCCCGCCGCCAAGTGGGCGCACAAAAAATTGCCCGTAGCCGCGCGCTCTACAACCCGACCGACCCGATCGCCTCGCTTGACAGCACCACCAAAGTCGCGCTGCTGGGCAAGGTGGAGACCCTGGCCCGGGCTAAAGACCCGCGCGTGGTGCAGGTCATGGCGGGTCTGGCTATGGAATATGACGTGGTGATGGTGGCGCGCGCCGATGGTGTGCTTGCCGCCGATGTGCGCCCGTTGGTGCGCCTGTCAGTGACTGTGATCGCGGAACAAAAAGACCGGCGCGAAAGCGGCTCCTCCGGCGGCGGCGGCCGCTTCGGCCTGGCCTATTTTGACGATGCGATGATTTCGCAGTATGTCGACCAGGCGGTTGGCGCAGCACTCACGAACCTGCAAGCGCGCCCGGCTC
>CANFTU010000098.1 GCA_947450005.1 Comamonadaceae bacterium
GCGCTGGCAATGCCGCGCAGCGCCATGCCCAGGGCCACGCGCGGGGTCGGGCGCTCCAGCCGCGCGCAGCAGGCCGCGGCGACCGCTGCGTCCAGCTGCAGCCGGCCGAGCCGGTGTTGCAGCCCCAGCGCGGCCTCGCCCAATGTCCCGCTGACATACACGTCGTCCCCGGCCTTGGCTCCGCCCCGCAACAGCGCGCGGGTGCGCATCGGCCCCGTTGCATCGCCCGTCACTTCGCCAAACACGGTGATGCACAGGTTCAGCGGCCCGCGCGTGGTGTCGCCGCCGATGAGTTCGCAGCCATGTGCATCCGCCAGGGCCCAGAGTCCGACGGAAAAGGGTTCCAACCAGGCCGCGTCGGCGCTTGGGAGCGCCAGCGCCAGTGTGAATGCGAGTGGCCGTGCGCCGCAGGCGGCCAGGTCACTGAGGTTGACTGCCAAGGCTTTGTGGCCCAACGATTGGGGATCTACATCGGGGAAAAAATGGCGCCCCTCCACCAGCATGTCGGTGGAAATGGCCAGTTGCATCCCGGGGGCGGTTTGCAGGATGGCGCAATCGTCACCCACGCCCACAACCGCGCCGGGGCTGGGGCGTGTGAAGTAGCGCCGTATCAGGTCGAATTCGCCCATGGCCGCACTGCCGGTGGCGCGCCTCAGTGCAGGGTGCGGTCGCTGCCGCTGAGTGCGTCCAGCACAAAGATGGGAATGTCGGCGTCGAATTTCTCGCCGTCCTCGGCCACGCAGAAATAACTGCCGTGCATGGTGCCGGTGGGCGTGCGCAGCCGGGTGCCGCTGGTGTATTCAAACGCTTCGCCCGGTTTGAGCAGCGGCTGGTGCCCGACCACGCCCAGGCCTTTGATGCGCTCGGTGTGGCCCTTGGCGTCGTTGACACTCCAGGTGCGCGAAATCAGTTGCGCGCTCACCTGGCCGGTGTTCCGGATGGTGATGGTGTAGGCGAACACATACAGGCTGTCGTGCGGCAGGCTTTGCTCGGGCAGGTACTGCGGCTGCACCTCCACCGTGAAGTGGTAGCGGGGATTGGGTTTTGACATGCGCCGATGCTACGGCGAAAATGCCCCGATGACCTACCGCATCGCCCCCTCCATACTTTCCGCCGACTTCGCCCGCCTGGGCCAGGAGGTGCAGTCCGTGATTGCCGCCGGCGCCGACTGGATCCACTTTGACGTGATGGACAACCATTACGTGCCCAATCTGACCTTCGGCCCCATGGTCTGCCAGGCGCTCAAGCCGCATGCCAAAAACGCCGCCGGCCAGGCGGTTCCGATCGATGTGCATTTGATGGTGCAACCGGTCGACGCCCTGGCGGCGGCTTTTGCGCAGGCGGGTGCTGACCTCATCAGCTTCCACCCCGACGCCAGCGGCCATGTGCACCGCAGCATCCAGGCCATCAAGGCGCAGGGTGTGCAAGCCGGACTGGTGTTCAACCCCGCCCAGCCGCTGGACGTGCTGGATTGGGTGATTGAGGACATCGATTTGATTCTGATCATGAGCGTCAACCCCGGCTTTGGCGGCCAGGGCTTCATCGATTCCGCGCTGCGCAAAGTCGAGGCCGCGCGTCAACGCATTCGCGCCAGCGGCAAAGACATCCGATTGGAGGTGGACGGCGGCATCAAGGTGGACAACATCCGCCGTGTGGCCGACGCCGGGGCCGACACCTTTGTAGCCGGCAGCGCTATTTTCGGCAAGCCTGACTACAAGGCGGTGGTGGACCAGATGCGGGCCGCACTCGCCGCGTAGGCGGTTTTACGGACGGCTTTCGACGCTGGCGGTGAAGACCGTCAGTACGCCGGTGAAGGCGTAGAGGTGCTCGTAAGCCACTTCGCCGCTGGCAAAAAAACCGACCAGCGGCACATCACCCAGCGCCTGGCGAATGATCTGCATCTCGGCGTGGGGCCATCCGAAATGCGCGCCGCCGCGTCCCACGCAGCTCACATACACAGCCCCCACGATCTGTTTGCGCTCGGGGCTGGGCGTCAGCGACGTGGCGGGCGTTCCATCCACAGCGGCATATTCGAGCTCGGCCGGCTCCAGATCTTCACGGATTTCGGCGCAAATGCGCATCAAATCGGCACGCGCGGTCTCGGCGTTGCGGCGGCAAAACGCGAGTTGCAAGCCCGGCCGCACCGCGTCGCCCACGGCGATGGCACGCCGGCCCGGGTCCAGACCGATGATTTGGCGCACCTGGGTTTCGTTGCCCAGGTTGCCGGTCAAGCGCACGGCTGCGTTCGCGGCGCCGGTGCGCGGTGCCGCCAGAGCCACCAGCGTGGCGCGCACGGCGCTGAGCGCCGCCTCAGGTTGGTCCAGGCTGACCTTCAAATCGGACAGCAGCGTGTCCAGGGCAGGTTGGTCATCCAGCGCAATCACCACGTTGTCGCGTGCTTCGGTCACCACCCGCACTTTGGAAACCGGCTTGCAGCCTTGGGTCACGCGGGAAATCAAATCCACCTGCGGCCCGAAGGCCACGCCGCTCATGCCGCCGCTGAAAACGCCTTTGCTGCGGCCCTGGCCCGGCAGCGTGCCGTCGCCCGACAGTGCAAACTGCACACTGCGGCCACGGCTGCTGGACAGCCCGCCAAACAGGTAGCCGCTTTCGGTGCGGCGCGCCATGTCGCCCAACAACTCAGTGACATCGGGCGTGGACGGATCCACATGCAGCAACGCGGTCTGCGCCTCGAACCCCAGGTTCAGCGGCGAGACGCCGGAGAACACGCGGAACTGGTCGCTGGGGATTTCCAGCAGCATGACCGCCATGGCCGGCTCGTCGAAATACTCCACATGGGTCGCGGCAATGCCCACGCCGACGGTGCCCGCCCAATCGGTGACCGCCGGTAGCTCGGCACCCAGGTAATCCAGGATGTCCTGCGCCACATTGACATAGTCGTCGGTGATGTAAAGCAGCCCCAGATTGGGCGCACTGGCGTGCTGGCCGTCGGCTATCTGGGCGCGCAATTGCGCCAGCACCAGGGCGGCTGCGCCATGCCACTGCGGGTGCGTGGCATGGGCAAACGGGAAATTTTTCATGCGCGGGACGGCCGCTCAGCTGCGTTTGCGTGCGCGCGAAGGTGCGCTCTTTTTGGCAGCCGGGCGCGCTGCGGTCGCCTTGGACGCGGTCTTTTTCGCCGCCGGTGCGGTTTTGGCAGCGGCATGGCTGGCGGCGGTGCCCACGTCTTTGAGGGCGGTCGCGGCGATGTTCTGAAATTGCTGGGTGAGCGCATTCCACATCTGCATCGGGTCTGCAGCAGGGCTTGCCGGTTGGGCCTCGGTCGTGGCCTCGCCGGAGTCCGCTGCCGGCGCTGCGGCCTGGCCGGAGCCGGCAAACGCACCCGGCATGGGGAAATTCATGCTTTTGAGCGTGGCCAGGGTCATTTTTTGCACCTCCAGCGCCTGGATGGTGGCCGCCAGCGCCCGGGTGTTCTGTTCGAGCCAGAACTGCACGGTCTTGAGCTCGCCGATGCGTTTGTCCAAATCCTCGGCGCTCATGGTGGGTGTGAACCACTGGTTGAACGCGGCGCTGGCCGGGCTGGAAGCGCTGTTGGCCTGCGCCGCACCTTTGCTCAGGCCTTGCAAAAAGTCAAAACCGGGGACAAATTTGCCAAAACCCAGCGGGTCGTTGGTGTTGGATGTGGTCATGGCGGCTCCGAAGTTGTGCCCTGCGGTTGTAACAGCTTACGGCCCGGGCGGATTTTCAGTGGTTGTGCTGGTGATCCGCCTGCCCACCCGGTGCGGCATTCAGAACCGGCACCCGCAAGTCCTGGGTACTTTGAGCGCCTTTGCTGTCTTGCAGAGTCAGCGTGATGGGAATGGTGGTGTCTTTTTGCAAAGGCAGCTTCAAATCCATCAGCATCAGGTGGTAACCCCCGGGTTTGAGCTGCACCGCTTTGCCTGCGGGCAACTCCAGGCCCTTGGCCAGGGGGCGCATGCGCATCACGTCGCCGTCCATTTTCATTTCATGGACTTCTGCCACGCCGGCCACGGGGGTCGTGACCGCGACCAGCGTCGTGGCTGCCGGGGCGGTGATTTGCATAAAGGCGCCGGTGGCCTTCTGGCCTTGCACCGTGGCGCGCACCCAGGCGTTTTTCACCTCGACGGTTTGCGCCTGCGCGCCGGCAGTGAGCGCCATAGCCAGCAGGATGCTGAAGATTTTGGAAATGGGGTTCATAGGAAGTCCTTGGGTGAATGGGGCTTAGTGGTTGTGACTCTGGCCGGCCTGGATGTCCAGAACCTCCAGCAAGGCGGCCGGCGATTCCAAACCATGGGTGGATGTCCCGCTGCTCGGGACTTGCGTCCATTCCATGCTGCTCCCGGCGCACTGTTGCAGCACCTTGAACCACAGGGGCCCGGGGCGCTTGGGCGTGTTGCCACGGAACACAAATTCATCGTAGAAGGCCGATGGCAAAGCATCGTCGGGTCCGATGGCCATCCAGGTGATAACTTGCACGCCTTCGGTATAGGTCTTGCCGTGCAGGGTATAGGGCTGCGCCAGAGGGCCGGTTTGGGTACTGAGCGTCCAGCCCGGCTTGGGCATGGGTTGGGCCGCATTGAAGCCCTCCGGGATTTGCACCTGCAGCGCAACGGTGGCCTCCGGGCCGCAGCCGTGGCCGACACGCAAAGCGGCACGGTAGCTGCTGCCCGCCGCTGCAGCCGGTTCGAGCAGCACCACATGGGCCTGGGCAAGGGTCGCAAGCAAGAGCGAGGAAAAGACGCAAGACATTTTTTTCATGAATGATTTTTCAAAAGAGGGTGGGGATGCGCCGCGCCGGGCGGCCACATCCAAAAGTGTTCCGGGGATGGGTGAACCGCAGTGCGACGCACCGCCGCAGCGCCGGGTACGGCTGTCAGGCTTGCGGCGGACCGCGTGCCGGGGCGGGCCCGGCGTGGCGGCTGTACAGAGCCGGCGATCCGCCGATCCGTACGAACCGGTTGGCGCTCTTGGCGCTTGGCAGCGCGGCCGGTGCAGATGCCAACGGTGCTGCTCCGCCTAGGCACAGCACGCAATGCCAGCCGCTACCGGACGGCTCTGAGGGTGCGGCGTGGCCGGAGTCCGCAGATTGCTGCACGCCTGACGCCGAACACACCTGGTGCAAGTCGGCATCGGCAGGGCTGGCCGCGATGGCCGGCGTGATGACGGCCGCCGCCAGCGACAGTACCCACCAGGCCAAAACCCCCGCCGTCAACGCACGGGCGTGGCGCAAGAGGTGGAACGGGGAGGAGCTGCAGGTCATGTTGGCGCGAGGGTCGGCTGATATCCTACCCCGATGATGCAATACACCTTTTGGTCGGCGACTATTTTGCTGATTCTGATCACCGATCCCGTGGGCAATATCCCGATCTTTGCCAGTGCGCTCAAGCATGTGGCGCCGCAGCGCCGACCCTGGGTCATCTTGCGCGAAATATCCATTGCATTCGGCTTGTTGTTGCTCTTCATGTTTGTGGGCGAGGGGTTTTTGCGTGTGATGAACCTGAGCGAACTGGCTTTGCAAATCGGGGGCGGCGTTATTCTGTTTTTGATCGCATTGCGCATGGTCTTTCCGCCTCCCCCAGGCCCGGAGATCGAGGCCCTTTTAGAGCCCCTCATCGTGCCGCTGGCCGTGCCTTCAATCGCAGGGCCTTCGGCGTTGGCGACGGTTTTGCTGCTGGTCTCGCAGCAGCCCGAGCGGCGCGCGGAATGGATCGGCGCGCTGGGCATCACCATGCTGGTGAGTGCCACGGTACTGGTGTTGTCCGAGCGGATTTTGTCCTTCACCGGGACGCGGCTGGTGGCTGCTGTGGAGCGGTTGATGGGCCTGGTGTTGGTCTCCGTGGCCATTGAGATGATGTTGCGTGGTGTGCGCACCTTTGCCCTGCAAATCAGCGCGCATTGAGCAAGGTCTATGGCCAGCACAACGCCATCCTTGGCGACTGATGGGACCCCAGCGGGGCAGCCGACTCAGCGGCAGAAATGGGTGGCGGCATTAAGCACGCTGTTGGTGGTCCTGCTGGCCCATTGGTGGACCTTGGGCGAGATCGTGGCGCTGATCGGGCCACGCAGCGAGCCGTTGCTGCCTCCCTCGGAGATCACCCGCCCGCTGCTGACGCGCACCATCACCCTGCCGGCTGAAGTTCCTGCGGCCCCGCCGTCTCCCGCCACCGCTCCGGCTGCGCCAGCCCCCAAGTCCCGCGAGACACCATCGCCTGCGCCGGCGGACCTCGCGCACGCGGTGGAGCGTTCTGCTGCGGTTGTGGAGGCGGTCCCGATGCCGGTGCCGGTAACCGTGGCCGTGGCCGCCTCCGACCTGCAAGAGCCGCGGCTCCCGCCGCAGCCTCAGCAGGCGCCTGAGCCGCCTGTACCGGTGCCGATGCCCCTTGCGGCAGCGTCCGCGCCCGCAACGAAAGTTGCCGATTCGCCACCCGCTGCGCCACCGCCACCAGCGGAGCCCGTGCCTGCGCCTGTGGCTCTAGCACCACCGCCTGCGGCTGCAGCAGCTCCCGTGCCTGCGTCCCCGGGCCGCCTCCTGGTGTGGCCGGGCTCCAGGGTGCTGACCTACCAGCTGGAGGTCAATTCCTTTCCGCTGCCCGCGCGCGCCGAGCTGCGCTGGCGGCATGACGGCGCACAGTACGAGGCCAGCTTGGCCTTGCAGTCTTTGATTTCGGTGGTGCGCACCAGCAAGGGCGCGATCACGCCGGTGGGGTTGGAGCCGCTGCGTTACGGCGAAAAAATCACCGCCCGCAGCGAAACAGCGGTTCATTTTCAGCATGACAAAGGCATTGTCAGCTTCAGCAACAACAAGCCCAGTGTGGCGCTGCTGGCCGGCATGCAAGACGAGGTCAGTGTGTTTTTTCAGGTGGCCGCCATGCTGGGCGGCAGTCCCCAGCATTTTGTGGCCGGCACCGAAATTCCGTTGCAAACGGCTGAAAGCCGCGCCGTGCGGTCCATGGTGTTTGTGGTGGGCAAAAGCGAGGTGGTGGATTTACCCGGGGGAAGGGTTCCCACGGTCTATTTGAGCCATGCCGAGCCCCCCGCGTATGAGGGGGCAAAAAGCTCTAAAGGCGAGATCTGGGCCGCCCCTGGCTTGGACTATCTGCCGGTGCACATCCGTATCACCGAGCCATCGGGCACCACCTACGACCTGCGCTGGTCCCAGACCTTGGCCCCTTGAGCGGCGGGCGCAGCCCTTTTCCCGCTAAGATGTTGGCATGAACCTGCTGTACGACTCAGAAACTTTCACCGTCACCCACATGCTGGCCAATATGCAGGATGCCTCGGAAAGCGAAGCCCGAATCGGCGGCCCCAGCGACACGGTTCTCAGCCCCGAGACCTCTGAACGTTTTCCTGCAGGCATTCCCACCCTGGCGCGCCACGGTTTTGAGATCGTGGACAAGCGCTCGGGCAAAGAGGTGTACCTCGACGGCTCCTGGGCCGAGCTTTTTCAGCAGCACATCGTGGCCTGGCAGGTCAACACGCCCACGCAAGACGAAGTGGAGGAGACCCTCTCCCAGTACGCCGAGCTGGCGCAAAACCCGGTCGTGGTGCACTGAGCGCCCTCAGGGCTTGACGGCTAGGCGCCCCATTTCCTGCCCCATGTTGACGGGGCTTGCCGCGCCCCATGCGGGGTTGAAGCCGATAGTTCCGGCCGGCCACAGCAACACCACGGTCGACCCCAACAAAAAGCGCCCCATCTCCGCGCCCTGACGCAAAAAAGGCGCTGGTGTCTCTGTATTTCCGTAGTGCCAGGTGGTCACCTGCGGGCGGCGCGGCGGGTTGATAAGCCCGTGCCACACCGTGCCCATGCTGCCCACAATCGTCGCCCCTACCAGCACCAGCGCCATCGGGCCGTGCGGCGTCGCGAAATGGCAGACCACCCGCTCGTTGCGCGCAAACAAACCGGGCACGCCGCGCGCAGTGGTCGGGTTGACGGAGAACAAATCACCCGGTACGTAGACCA